>JADFOU010000152.1 GCA_022562655.1 candidate division TA06 bacterium | reverse complement strand
CCGTTATCCGTTCTGACGTCATGATTCCCTAGAGTGGGAAAGAATCGATTGGTCGTAGCGCCTGGTCCATAACTCCCTAAATAGGGATAGATGAATTCATGATAATACTGACCGATATTCGGATCGATTGTTGACGCCTCCCCGTCTGAATAATTGTTATCTCCAGCCGTGATGACGAAATCTGGGTTCCAACTTTTGACCAGATTGGCTACATCCTCTTCGTTCGTACCCTCCGATCCATAGTCTCCAATAATTGCAAATGATTGACCGTAAAGGCTCGACGAAAAACTTATTAGTGTCAAAAGCGTGACCATTATTGAATAAATGCAGGTTCTGCTTCCAGTAGAGATCAGGGTTCTAAAAAGATGAATCCCGGAGTATGTATAACGTTTTGTTACATCCATCCTTATCACCCCCTATTGTAAAATAGTCAGATTATTCTGATTGTCAAATCAAAATTCTGTCTCGAGGGTGAAATGGATCTTCCCTTCAAAGGGGCTATCCCCTTTCCCCAGCCCGTAGGCAATTCCAAAGAGGCCTAGGCGGGATCCCAAAGAAAGCCCTACACCATATCCCGGATAAAATCTTCTCGGAGGAAATTCTTCTCTCAGGAGAAATTCCCTTTTTTCTACTTCATCTTCATAATATCCTCCATCCAGAAAAACAAATAGTCGACCTTCCTTTGAAAGAAGATATCGATATTCCAGATTTGCCCAGACAACCCTCGATCCCCAGAATGTTTGCTCCTGATATCCCCGAAGGGTCGTCGCTCCCCCGAATTTGAAGAGATCATAAAGGGGGATCTCCTTCTCATTGGTTCTCACCTCTCCCCCCTGAACTGAAAGATAGATGACCTGACGGGTATTCGAGGATCTCCCCATCGGCAGCCAGTGGTGAAACTCATACCTCCATTTAATCACCCGACTCCGCTCTTTCTCAACCTTGGGGAGGGTTGCGGTGGGGTAATTGAATTTAAATCCTGTCTCTGTCTCCAACCTATAGAATATCCCCTTTCGGGGGTTTCTTCTCTCCTCTCTGGTATCCAGGCTTGCCCCAAGGAACCCTTGATACTCGGTGGACCGGGGTGTTTGGAGGCGATCTGGAACGATTCGACGCCCTCCAACGCCCAAAAAACCGGAAAGGGTCGGGGTCAGAGGGGTCTCCAACTTCAAATGCACCTGGCTTTCCGTGTACAAGGTATCCTGGAGGGTGTGGAGAAAATCGATAGACCCATGAAGGGGAATACGGAAAAGCCAAGGTTCCTTGTACTCTATCTGAAGGGAGGAAGTGAGAGACGAGAGTCTCTCCCACCGACCCTGAATCCCTCGTCCTGTCCCCAAAAAATTCTCTAGAGTGATCTGAACAGATCCAATCAATTCCTCCTCGTCTCCGTCCGGGGGTTTATAACCGAGAAACCCCTCCATCCGATTCATCCTTCCTTCCTCAACCTCTACCTGGAGGATTCCCCGATTGGGTTGCCCGGGAGTGAGAAGTTCAATCCTTCTCACCTTTATGAAAGGGAGGGCTTCCAACTCCTTCCGACCCCGGTCAATCCGTTTCTGAGAGTAGAGATCCCCTTTTTTCAGCCGGAATTCACGCGTGATTACACCCTCCCGGGTTATCTGATTTCCCCTCACTTCAAACCCTTCAATCCGAACCAAAGGACCTTCCTCAATGTGAAGACCAAAATCAACCCTCCCCTCTTCCCCGTGGGAGCCCGTTTGATTCAAACGAAAACCATAGGGCTCGATTCTGCAGAAAGGGTAACCCCGGTCTTCATATCTCTGGAGGAGATCTTCCACATCGTCTTCAAAAACCCTATCCCGGAAGACCTCTCCTTTCCTCGTATTCATCTGGGAGGTGATCTCCCTCCGGGTGAAGAGACTCGCCCCTTCAACCTGGATCTTTCCAACGAAGAAGCGGCTCCCTTCCCGAATCAAGAGAATCCCGTAGCCCGGACGATTCTCCTTTGGAGATTTTCGTCCTCCTGTGACCTCAAACTCAGCGAGGAGATACCCCTGATCCCGGTAAGCCTTTCGGAGTCTTTCCAGACCGTCTTCAAGAGTGAACTGGGGGTGATTGAAGGGATAGTTCCGAAAAAGTAACTTCCGAATCTCTTTATCCGTGAGTGCGGAGTTCCCTTTGATCTCAATGAGAATCTCCCTCTTCTCTATATTCCGAGGGGATGAATCAAAGGTTATCGGAGGGGATAGGAAGGTGGGAAATAGGAGAAAGATGAGAAGCTGGGGAGCAGGGATTCGAACCCCGGCACCGAGATCCAGAATCTCGTGTCCTGCCACTAGACGACTCCCCAGTGATAAAAAGAAGGTACAAATCCTAATACCGATCCGCCTTAGATGGAATAAACAAATTCTAATAACGAACCCTATTTGGAAATTTGAGATCAGAATCTGTTTGGATTTGAAGTTCTCCGTTGCTTTCGCCTGGCGGACCCATCCCAAAGTAGGAGAATTGAACGTTTTGATATTAGAATTAACAAATAAAGCGTCTGGATAGACGCTTTATTATAAAAGACTTAGGTTGGGTTGTCAAGTGTGAAACATCGGGAGGGCGATCAATGGGCAGTCTCTTTGTTCTGAACCGCTCGATCAATCGTATCGGTAAAGACCCCATCCTTCACGGGCTTGAGGAGGCAGGTGAAGACACCCGCCTTCTGGATCTCTTCCTCGAGGAAACTCTCTGTTTTTTCGGTCAAGGCAATAATCGGAACCCTGGGGGAGATTTTTTTCAATATGGGGATCACCTCTGCTGGTCTCAACCCCTTCGAACCGAAATCCACAACCAATGCGTCATAAGTAAAATAGCGGAGCCTCTCAATGGCACTTCCTACTCGATTACAAAGATCAATATTGACCCCGCGGTCTTTCAGGAGAGAAGAAAATTTCTGAGAAAGGGCTTTGTCTCGTTCTACAAGAAGAACAGTCCTCATACTACGCCTCTTCAAAGGAAAGTTTTTTTAGGTCAATCCCGTACTCCTCTATCTTCCGATAGAGGGTCTTGCGACCGATTCCTAAGATCTTCGATGCCTGAGACTTATTTCCCCGCACCTCCTGTAGAACCCGCAGGATATGCATCCGCTTCACTTCTTCGAGAGGGAGAAGTCCGCTCCATTCGACCTCGACCTCTGCCTTTCTAATTCTTCGGGGCAAATCCTTCACCAAGATCTCCATGCCTCTCGAAAGGACAAGGGCCCTCTCAATGACATTCTCCAATTCTCTGACATTTCCCGGCCAGTCATAAGTCACCAAGGCTTCCATCGCCCGATCTTCAACCGTGACCTTTTCTTTCTTCGACTCCGGACCGAATTTCTCCAAGGCATGCTGAACGAGGACGGAAACATCATCTCTCCGCTCCCTCAGAGGAGGAATCGAGATGGTAATGGTGGAAAGGCGGAAGTAAAGGTCGCTTCGGAAGATCCCTCGGGTAACCAAGTTTTTTAAATCCGATTGACATGCAATGAGGAAGCGGACATCCACATGGATCGTCTCTGTACCGCCAATCCGCATGAAAGATCGAGTTTCCAAAGCCCGCAGGAGTTTCGTTTGGACAACGGGATGCATCTCAGCGATCTCATCCAGGAAGAGGGTCCCCTTGTCGGCGACCTCTAAAAGACCATGTTTTCTTGCAACGGCTCCAGTGAAAGATCCCCTCTCATGACCGAAAAGTTCGCTCTCTAATAGGTTTTCAGAGAGGGTGGCACAGTTGATGGCGATGAATGGGCCCCCACTCCTCGGACTTCTTTCATGAATTGCTTTGGCAACCAACTCCTTTCCACTTCCAGTCTCACCCAGGATGAGTACCGTTGAATTCGTGGGAGCAATCTTTCCAATCATGTGAAAGGTCGATTTCATCTTCCGGTTCACACTCAATAGACCGGAGTAATCAAGGACTTTCTCATTTTGGTTCGACATGGTCCACTCGAATATAAGTTAACAATTCACTCTCTTGACTACTGTGGAATAATGCAAAAAAGATGCCAGCGAGTCTTTTTGTTCCGCATTTTCATCCACAACCTGCCTCATTTTGAACCATAACTCATCTTGATACAATGAGATAATTTTTTTTAGACCGTCAGAAACATTTCAGCCGTTACTCTTAGGAAAACGATGGCACGAAGATAAAATTGTTCCGTTTTGTCTTAAATCAATCGTTTTGCCACATGAAAAGTAGATCCATGGAATATTTTGTAACACTTTTTGGCTCACTTTGCCCTCTTTCTATTTAGACTGGACGGGGGAATGGAAGGAGATGGAAGTCCTGAAGCTCTATTCTCTCAGTAATAGTCTTAACGATCTTAAAAACCGTATCTTCCCATATTCAAGTCAGGATGTCCTAGATTCAATCCCTAGCAGCAATGCTCCAATCTCACCTGTTTATGGAGGTCTCTGAAATGACAATTCAAAATACCTGACTTCAGATCATCTGTCAAGAAGAAATCGGGAAAGGAGGCATTCTCCCTCAAAAGATTGAGCTGAACACGTCTTGCAATATAAGATCATAATGAATATAATTACTGAGAGTTTGATGAATCCGAGGTGTCACTGGCTTATGACGATATTTTTGTGAACATCCCTTTTTGAGATTGACAATAAAGCCTAATCTGATATATTCTTGTACTTGGGAAAGTGGGTTATTCTGATATAATGGTGAGGCAAAATGACAACACTCAGGGAGATCCCTCCAAAGGGGTAAAATGAGGGTTAAGAGAAGACAATTTCTCTCGTTCTTCATCTTATTTTTCCAGGTTTTTCCTTCCTATTCTTCACCAGCATCCTCTTTGGACGAGAGCGTTTTCCATGCCGGGGATAAGTTGACCATACGGATCTGGCGCCATGGGGACCTCTCCGGAGATTTTCAAGTGAGACCGAATGGCAACCTCGTTCTTCCCCTTGTCGGAGAGGTGAAAGCAGAGGGGCTGACAGTGACCCAACTGGAGAAGAGTCTTTCCGAAGCCTTCTCAAAATATCTGAGGAACCCCCAGGTGATGGTCTCCCCTCGATTCCGTGTGACGATTTTGGGTGCGGTAAAAGTTCCGGGCTCTTATACGGTGAGCGGATCAGAAAGGATCACCGACCTCATTGCCATGGCGGGAGGACTGCAGGACAAGGCGGTAATCGAGAAGACTCAGGTGACGAGAGGGAATGAGGTCCTCACGATCAATGTCAGTCAAGCCATCCAAGCGGAGAAGACTCTGGAAGAACTGGGCATTCGGTCTGGAGATATTGTTCTTGTCCCGAAGTCTCGATGGCCAAGCTTGAGGGAATGGTCTCTCCTTCTCTCTACCTTCGCCCTGGGTGTGACCCTATTTACCTTTTTTACAAAAAAATAAGGGTTCAATATCGTGTACCCTTGCAAATCCTGGTTGAAGGAAAACTTATGGAAACAAAAAGTTTCACCCTTCAGGACTCCTTAGAGATTCTCCTGAAAAGGAAATGGATGATCGCAACGATCTTCCTCGTTGCCGCTGGGTCAGCGGCGTTCTACAGCCTCCAGGTAACCCCCATCTACGAAGCCTCAACCACCCTTCGCTTAGAGTCGATCTGGCAAGAACAGTCTCTTCTGAGCGACCTCTATC
>JADFOU010000003.1 GCA_022562655.1 candidate division TA06 bacterium | reverse complement strand
CGTCGGTACAGGTCTTGAAGAGAGGATTGTTCGTGATTCCGCCTCCGTAGTCATTGCCCACACGGATGGAGTGGTAGAACAGGTTTCCGCCGAAGAAATCCTGATTCAACCGAAAGAGAAGAAAGATACCCCCCCTTTAAACATTCTCCGCTCTCATCATTACCCCCTCATCAAATTTAGACGAACCAACCAGAATACCTGCTTAAACCAGAGGCCTATTGTCCAACCCGGCGAGACCGTTCACAAAGGTCAGGTCATCGCAGATGGACCCGCCACCCGCAATGGAGAACTCGCCCTCGGTTACAATGTTCTTTGTGGATTCCTCCCGTGGTGTGGATACAACTTCGAGGATGCCATCATTGTGAGTGAGACCCTTCTCAAACGAGATACCTTCACCTCCATCTATATTGAAGAGTTTGAGTGCCAGGTTCGGGAGACCAAATTAGGACCCGAGGAGATCACCTGCGAGATCCCCAATGTGGGAGAGGACGCCTTGAGAAACTTAGATGATGAGGGAATCATCCGCATAGGTGCAGAGGTCGGCCCTGAGGAAATCCTTGTGGGCAAAGTCTCTCCCAAAGGTGAGACCGAACTCACTCCTGAAGAGAGGCTACTCAGAGCCATCTTTGGGGAGAAAGCCGCCGATGTCCGGGATACCTCTCTCAGAGTCCCTCCCGGAGTTCGAGGAGTGATCATAGAAATTCGTCGATTCTCACGAGGGATGAGGAAAGAGGCAGATAAGGAGGTTCAGCGGGAGATCGAGCGGATCAAAAGCAGATACAGGGAAGAACAGAAGAAGATCCGCACCGTAGCCCAGCAGGAGATCCAAGAACTCCTCCTCGGAAAGTCCGCCCCTTTCTCCATCCGAAAACCCGATGGGCAAGTGGTGGTTCGTCAAGGTCAGCGCTTTACAGACAAAGTGCTGAAGAACTTGAATCTGATGGAACTTGAAATCCCTCCCGATTCATCCAAATCGGGTTGGATGATGATCAAGGTCATCCTTGAAAAGGTCAGAGAGGCCATCCACAATTTAGAAGAGGAAAAGCAGCACGAAATTGATAAGTTGATTCGGGGAGATGAACTCCCTCACGGTGTCCTGAGAACCGTCAAGATCTTTGTCGCTCAGAAACGGAAACTCTCTGTTGGGGATAAGATGGCCGGGAGGCATGGGAATAAGGGTGTCGTTTCCAAGATCGTTCCGGAGGAGGATATGCCCCATCTCGAAGATGGAACTCCTCTGGAGATCCTCTTAAACCCCTTAGGCGTCCCTTCCCGAATGAATGTGGGGCAGATTTTAGAAACTCATCTCGGCTGGGCAGCCCACAAGTTAGGCGTACAGTATATCTCTCCCGTATTTGAGGGGGCGACTCCAGACGAGGTAAAGGAGGCCCTCAAAAAAGCGGATCTCCCTCTCTCTGGTAAGGCTGTCCTCATTGATGGAAGGAATGGAAATCCTCTGGGAGATGAAGTGACTGTAGGATATCTCTACATGATGAAACTCTCCCATCTCGTTGACGACAAGGTCCACGCCCGCTCTACAGGTCCCTACTCTCTCATCACCCAACAGCCCCTGGGAGGGAAAGCCCAATTTGGAGGGCAACGTTTCGGAGAAATGGAGGTCTGGGCTCTTGAGGCCTATGGAGCCGCTCATACCCTTCAAGAGATTCTTACTGTAAAATCGGACGATGTGGATGGACGAAGTAAATTATATGAGTCGATCGTGAAGGGGGAGAACCCTCCAGAGCCGGGTATCCCCGTCTCTTTTCATGTCTTGTTGAAAGAGTTGAACGGATTAGGTATCGATATAGAACTGGAATCAGAATAGGGTATTGGTAACTGGTAATTCGTTTAATGGTTAAATTCAACAACTTCTATTTATTGAAATCCTAAAAGATGTAACGTTTTACCATTCAATCATTTAACCAGTCAATAAAATGATTAGAGAGATCACCGAAAAGGTTATGCGGCCTTCTGATTTCAGCAGCATTCGAATCAAGCTGGCCTCTCCTGAAAAGATCCGTACTTGGTCTTATGGAGAGGTGGCACGACCCGAGACCCTCAATTATCGGACCCAGAAACCTGAAAAGGGTGGCCTCTTCTGCGAAAGAATCTTTGGTCCGGTCAAGGATTATGAATGCAACTGCGGAAAGTATAAGCACATCCGTTTCAAAGGAGTGATCTGCGACCGATGTGGTGTTGAAGTCACTCTCTCCAAAGTGAGGCGGGAGAGGATGGGACATATAATTCTGGCAGTACCTGTTGCACACATCTGGTTCTACAAGGTGGTTCCCAGCCGCATCGGACTCCTTCTCGATATGTCTATCATCAAACTTCAGCGAGTCCTCTTTTATGAATCCTATGTCGTCGTTGATCCAGGTCCCACGACAACCAAGAAAGGAGATCTCCTTTCTGAGGAGGAGTATCAAGCATTAGAGGAGGAATACAGAGGTCGACCGAAAGGCACTGAGAAGTCTGCCTCGGGCGGATTTGTTGCAAAGATGGGAGGAGAAGGGATTCGGAATCTCCTCAAACAATTGGACCTGGAGGAACTCTCCGCAGAGATCCGATCTCATGTTCGGTTAGAGACGTCTCCAGAAAGAAGGAGAAAACTTCTCCAACGCCTCCGAATCGTCGAGGGATTTCGCCTTTCCGGCAATCTTCCTGAGTGGATGATCTTTGAGGTTCTTCCCGTTATTCCGCCCGATCTTCGACCCCTTGTGCCTCTCGAGGGAGGACGGTTTGCCACCAGTGATCTCAACGACCTTTACAGGCGGGTCATCACCCGGAACAATCGGTTGAAGAATCTTTTGAATACCGAAGTTCCAGAGATCATTCTCAGAAATGAGAAAAGGATGCTTCAGGAGGCTATAGATGCCCTTATGGACAACAGTCATCGATCCCGAATGATTAAAGGTCGAGGAAACCGCCCTCTCAAATCCCTCGCCGATACCCTTCGAGGGAAGCAGGGGAGGTTTCGTCAGAATCTATTGGGAAAACGGGTGGACTATTCGGGTCGCTCTGTGATCGTGGTAGGACCTGAACTTTTGCTCCACCAGTGCGGTCTTCCCAAAGCTGTGGCTCTGGAACTTTTCAAGCCATTCATTATTAAGAAGCTGGAAGAGAGGGGGCATGCCCAGAGCGTTAAGGGGGCAAAGCGACTTTTAGAGCGAGAGTCCCCTGAAGTCTGGGAGATTCTCGAAGAGATTGTCAAGGATCACCCGGTCCTCCTGAACCGAGCCCCAACCCTTCACCGATTGGGAATCCAAGCCTTTCAACCCGTCCTTATTGAGGGGAAAGCCATTCAAATTCATCCTCTCGTCTGCCATGCCTTCAACGCAGATTTCGATGGTGATCAGATGGCGGTTCATGTACCTCTCTCGTTTGAAGCCCAGATGGAAGCCCATGTCCTTATGCTCTCCATCAACAATATCCTCTCCCCCGCCAACGGTCTTCCCCTTGCAGACCCTCGCCAGGACATGGTCATCGGTCTCAACTATCTCACCAAGGAGAGAAAGGGTGCAAAGGGGGAGGGAAAGGCTTTCTCCTCCAGGGAAGAGATTGGTCATGCCTTGGAGAATTCTTATCTGACTCTCCATACGAAAATCCGGTACAGAATCAATGGTCAAATGATCGAGACCACTGTTGGGCGGACCATTTTCAATGAGATCCTACCGGAAGGGGTTGACTATCTCAATGAGACCTTGGATAAAGAGAAACTCCAGAAGCTCGTAGCTCTCGTTTTCCGGAAGGATGGGACTCAGGTCACCGCTCAGTTCCTCGATCGGCTAAAGAGTTTAGGCTTTGAATATGCAACCCTTTCCGGTCTTACGGTGGGGATGGATGATCTGATTGTTCCCAAGGAAAAGAATAAAATAATTGAAGAAGCATACAAAGAGGTGGCTCAGATCCAGGGGAGTTATGACCGGGGAACGATCACGGATGGGGAACGCTACAATCGGATCGTGGATACCTGGACCCGTGCAACGACCCGTGTAGGGGAAGCCACCCTCGACGCCCTCAAGGAAGATCGAGATGGATTCAATCCCATTTATATGATGGCAGATTCTGGTGCCAGAGGGAATCGGGAACAGGTGAGACAGCTGGCCGGGATGCGGGGGTTGATGACCCGTCCCCAGAGAAGGGTGACCAGCCAGGCGGGAGCCATTATAGAATCTCCCATCACTTCAAATTTCCGAGAGGGTCTTTCGGTTATGGAGTATTTCATTTCCACTCACGGTGCCCGGAAAGGTTTGACGGATACGGCCTTGAAGACGGCAGAAGCGGGCTATCTCACCAGGCGTCTTGTAGATGTCGCCCAAGATGTGGTTATTTTGGTGGAGGATTGTAATACCCCCTTGGGTCAAGAGATTCGAGCGATTAAAGAGGGGGAAGAGGTCATCGAACCCCTCCGAGATCGAATTCTGGGTCGTGTCACCTTAGAGGCTATTCGGAACCCCCTTACAGATGAATTGATTGTGAAAGCCGGTAAGGAGATTGGAGAGGAGGAAGCCAGTGAGATTGAGGAATACGGCATTGAATCTGTTCTGATCCGTTCTGTTCTCACCTGTGAGGCAAAACGGGGCCTCTGTTGCAAGTGCTATGGCCGGAACCTTGCTACCGGCCGAACGGTAGAGCTCGGCGAGGCCGTAGGGGTCATTGGAGCACAGTCTATCGGAGAGCCCGGAACTCAGCTCACCCTTAGAACCTTTCACATCGGGGGTACTGCCGTTCGGGTTGTAGAGCAGACTCGCGTTATCGCAAAAGGCGATGGGACTGTAACCGCTGAGAACCTGAGGGTCGTAAAGGGTGATGACCAGAGAAAGATCGTCCTCTCCAGAGAAGGGATGATCTACCTCACCTATTCCAAAGGCAAACTCCGCTATCGGGTTCCCTACGGTGCTTCCCTCTATGTAGAGGATGGGCAGGTCGTCAAGGAAGGTGAAGTTCTATTCGAGTGGGACCCCTATAATACAATCATCCTCACCGAACAAAATGGAACTGTGCAATTTGTGGATATCATTCCCGGAATAACCCTTCAAGAGGAGTTGGATGATCGGACCGGTCGGAGACAACCGGTGGTTGTTGAAGAGCGAGAAAGGACATTGAAGCCTGAAATCTCCATCTTAGATCGCTCGGGACGGAAGCGGGGAAGCTATGCCATCCCTACAGGGGCTTACATCCTTGTTCATGATAAAGACGAACTCAAAGCGGGGATGATTCTGGCGAAGATCCCCCGGGAGATCTCAAAGACCCGAGATATTACCGGAGGTCTCCCCCGAGTTGCTGAACTCTTCGAGGCCAGGCGCCCCCAAAATCCTGCCGTTGTCGCTGAAATTGACGGCATCGTCCAATTCGGTGAGGTCAAAAAAGGGATTCGATCCGTCTATGTGAAAAACGAGACGGGGGAAGAGAAGGAATATGCCATCCCTTACGGCAAGCACCTTAGAATCTACAATGGCGAGAGGGTTCGGGCAGGGGGTAAACTCTCGGAAGGGTCCATTAATCCCCACGACATTCTTCGGATCAAAGGAGCTGCCGCTGTCCAGGAGTATTTACTCAATGAAATCCAGGAAGTCTACCGCCTTCAAGGTGTCAAGATTGATGACAAACACATTGGCATCATCGTTCGCCAGATGCTCCAGAAAGTGAGGATCGAAGATCCCGGTGACACCCTCTTTATCGAAGGCGATACCATAGAGAAAAGAGAGATTCAAGAAGAAAATGAACGTGTGAGACAACAGGGGGGGAGACCCGCCACCTTCCGCCCTCTCCTTCTCGGCATCACAAAGGCTGCCCTCACCACCCAATCCTTCATCTCCGCCGCAAGTTTTCAAGAGACGACAAGGGTCCTGACAGATGCCACCATTTTTGGAAAACGGGATTTCCTCAGAGGGCTGAAGGAGAATGTCATTATGGGAAATCTCATTCCTGCAGGAACGGGTCTCCGGGAATATCGGAATATCAAATTGACTACAGAAGAAGAGACAATGGCGAAGGCAGGATAACCTCAGTGGCAGTTGGCAGGAACTGCTACTGCTTACTGCAACTGCAAACTTTAAAAAGATGCCGACTGTTAATCAACTGATCCGATTGGGGCGGAAGAAGATAGTGAAGAAGACCAAAGCCGCCGCCATCTCCGGTTTCCCTCAGAGGAGGGGGGTCTGCACCAGGGTCTATACCACCACCCCGAAGAAACCCAATTCCGCTTTGAGAAAGGTTGCCCGGGTCCGCCTCACCACTGGGACAGAGGTGACTGCTTATATTCCAGGAGAAGGGCATAACCTCCAAGAGCACTCCATCGTCCTGATTCGAGGAGGGGCGGTAAAGGATCTACCAGGGGTGGGCTATCACATCGTTCGGGGTGTTTTAGACACGGCTGGAGTAGAGGGGCGGAAGCAGAGTCGATCCAAGTATGGTGCAAAAAAACCAAAGAAGCAGTAGGCAGTAGCCCCGCACGTGGCGGGACAACTGCTACTGTATGTTAAAAAATGGCGAGGCGAAGAAGACCAGAGAAGAGGGGACTTTCCCCAGATCCGAAATATGGATCAGTTCTAGTGACCCGGTTTATCAGTAACACGATGCGCCGGGGGAAAAAAAGTATTGCGGAAAAGATCTTCTACAATGCCATTGAAATCCTTGACAGACAAAGTAGCAGTAGCAGTGGCACTGGTCCCGCCAGTGGCGGGACTACTGCAACGGGTGGGGGTGGTGGAAGTGGGTTGGCGGTCTTTGAGAAGGCGATCAATAATATCAAGCCTGCTCTGGAGGTGAAGCCTCGACGGGTTGGGGGAGCAACCTTCCAGATCCCTATAGAGGTTTCACCGGACAGGAGGATTGCCCTTGCCATTCGCTGGATCATCCAGGCTGCCAAGGCGAGAAGAAGTGAACACACGATGCAGGAGCGTCTCGCCCATGAGTTTCTGTCGGCCAGTAAGCGGGAAGGAGCTGCCTTTAAGAAACGAGAAGATACTCACAGGATGGCTGAAGCCAATAAGGCCTTTGCCCATTATCGTTGGTAATCGGAGAATCGGTTAAATAGTGATTCATTCAATAGAATTTATTCAATGTAACTTTTTTACGAAACACCAATATGGAAGAGTGGAATAATCCGATTGTGACAGACAAGACTTCTGTTCTCGATTCTCCCCCTTCGGGCATGGAGCGAATTCGAAATATTGGGATCATGGCACATATTGATGCGGGGAAGACCACCACGACAGAGAGATTTCTTTATTATACCGGTCGGATCCATCGGATTGGTGCGGTGGATGAGGGGACTGCCACCATGGACTGGATGGATCAGGAGAAAGAGCGAGGGATCACCATTACCTCCGCCGCCACAACCTTCTTCTGGAAGAATTACCGGATCAACTTGATAGATACTCCAGGGCATGTGGATTTCACAGCAGAGGTTGAGCGATCTCTTCGTGTTCTGGATGGTGCGATCTGCATCTTTGATGGCGTTGGGGGAGTAGAACCTCAGTCCGAGACGGTCTGGCACCAGGCGGACCATTACGACATTCCCCGGATTGCCTTTGTTAATAAGATGGATCGCATCGGTGCTGACTTTGAAAACACCCTGCGAATGATGATCGATCGGCTCCACTGTCAACCCCTTCCTCTCCAGATTCCCATAGGGGTGGAGGATGGATTTCAAGGAGTGGTGGATATTCTATTGATGAAGTCTCTTCGATGGGGTCAGCAGATTCAATCCGATCCATTCGATAAATCCGCTGACGTCTTTGTGGTGGAGGAGATTCCGAAGATATACGAGGAGAAGGCAGGGATTTATCGGGAACGTCTCATAGAAGCCCTTGCCGATCTGGATGAAGAAATTGCAACGAGCTACCTTGAAGGGGATGCCGTTGATCCCGAGAGTTTGAGGAGAGTCCTCCGTCAGGGGACCCTTCAAGGGAGGTGGATCCCTGTCTTGTGTGGTTCAGCCCTAAGAAATATCGGCATGCAGCCCCTATTAGATGGTGTGATCCAATATCTCCCCTCCCCTCTGGATATCCCTTATATTGAAGGAATCATTCCTCAAACAGGAGAGAGGGAGAGGAGAAAACTTCTGGAAGAGGAACCCTTTGCTGCTTTGACCTTTAAAGTCACGAAGGACCCCTATGTTGGAAAAATGGCCTATACACGGGTCTATTCTGGTGTGATCAAAGAAGGTTCGTCCGTCTATAATGTTACACGAGGGAGGAGGAATCGCGTCTCCCGGATCTTCCAGATGCATGCCAATCGGCGCATTCAGATGAAGGAGGCGAGGGCAGGGGAGATCTGCGTCCTTGCAGGATTGAGAGAGATCGTAACAGGGGACACCCTTGCAGATGAGGACCATCCTATCCTTTTGGAGCCTCCAAAATTCCCGGAACCCGTTCTCTCCATTGCCGTGGAGCCGAAGACAAAGGCGGATCAACTCACCTTGATGGATTCCCTTCATACATTGGCAGAAGAAGATCCGACCTTTCAGGTCAAGGTAGATGATGAGACAGGTCAAACCCTTCTTTCAGGAATGGGGGAACTCCACCTGGAAATCCTTGTGGAAAGGTTGCGTCGGGAGTTCAAAGTAAAATGTCAGGTAGGGGTGCCTTCTGTGGCCTATAAGGAAGCCCTCCTGAAAAAGGTGAAGGAAGAGGCGAGGTTTGTAAAACAGACGGGAGGGAGGGGACAGTTTGGTGAAGTGGTGATTGAGCTGGAACCTCTGGAAAGGGGTGGAGGTTTCCGCTTTGAGGATGCCACCTCTGGAGGGGTGATCCCCAAGATCTTCATCTCTGCTGTTGAGAAGGGTATCCTGGAGGCTCTTGAGACAAGCGGAAATTTTGGATTTCCTCTGGTGGATTTGAAGGCGACTCTTCTCGGAGGGAAGTTTCATGAAGTGGACTCCTCCGAATTGGCTTTCAAGGTTGCCGCCTCTATGGCTCTCAAGAACGGTGTCCGGAAGAGTGGTTCTTCCCTCCTGGAACCTCTCATGCGCCTCGATGTGGTGGTACCGGAAGAGTATCTGGGAGAGGTGATGGGGGATCTCACCAGACGTCGGGCTAAGGTGACAGGGATTCAAAAGCGGAAAGGGGTTCAAGTTATTTCCGCCAATGCCCCCCTGGTGGAGATGTTTGGATATGCCACCCGTCTCCGCTCCCTCACCCAGGGGAGGGCCCATTATACGATGGAGTTTTCCCGGTATGAAGTTGTTCCAGAGGCGTTAGCGGAAGAACTTTTAAAGAAGTGGAGAGGGTTTTAATGATAAGACGTCCTTCGGCCTATTCTATGGAAGGGGACGAGAGAATAAAAAATGGAGGATTTCAATCCTAAGGAGATTTAAAGATGGCGAGAGAGAAGTTTGAGCGGACGAAGCCGCATGTGAATGTGGGGACCATTGGGCATGTGGATCACGGCAAATCCACTCTCACCAGTGTCATTACCAAGGTGTTGGAGAAGAAAGGGTTGGCCAAGTTTCTTCCCTTCTCGGAAATTGATAAGGCACCGGAGGAGAGGGCGAGGGGGATCACCATTGCCCTCTGCCATGCGGAGTACGAGACGGAGAAGCGCCATTATGCCCATGTGGACTGTCCGGGCCATGCGGATTATATCAAGAATATGATTACGGGGGCGGCACAGATGGATGGTGCGATTTTGGTGGTCTCGGCGGCAGATGGTCCAATGCCCCAGACACGGGAGCATATACTTTTAGCCCGACAGGTCAATGTTCCCTCGATCGTGGTTTTTTTGAACAAGGTGGATCTGGTGGATGATCCGGAGTTGATAGATTTGGTGGAGTTGGAGGTGCGGGATTTATTGAAGAAGTATGATTTTCCTGGGGATGAGATTCCCGTAATCCGGGGGAGTGCCTTAAAGGCGATGGAGTGCAGCGATGGATGTGAGGAGGAGTGGAAGAGCATCTTTGAGCTGTTGGAGGCCGTGGATCGGTACATTCCCCTACCGGTTCGGGATGTGGACAAGCCATTTTTGATGAGTGTAGAGGATGTTTTCAGCATCACGGGACGGGGGACCGTGGGGACGGGACGAGTGGATCGAGGGAAGATTAAGGCAGGGGAGGAGGTAGAGATTGTCGGGTTTGGGCCGACGCAGAAGACGGTGGCGACGAATGTAGAGATGTTCCGGAAGACACTGGATTCGGCAGAGGCGGGAGACAATGTGGGATTATTGCTCCGGGGATTGGAGAAGGATGCCTTACAGCGAGGGATGGTGATTGCCGCCCCGAAGTCGATCACGCCGCATACAAAGTTCAAGGGGAAGGTGTATATCTTGACGAAGGAGGAGGGGGGGAGGCATACGCCGTTTTTCAAGGGGTATCGCCCGCAGTTTTATTTCAGGACGATGGATGTAACGGGGAATGTGACGTTACCGAGTGGGGTCGAGATGGTGATGCCGGGGGATGATGTGGAGGTAGAAGTCGAGTTGATCACGACAGTAGCGATGGAGAAGGAGTTACGGTTTGCGATCCGGGAGGGAGGAAGGACGGTGGGGGCAGGTGTGGTGACGGAAGTGCTTGAATAATTAAAATAATTAAAAGGAAATGGCCCAGCAAAAGATTCGGATCCGTTTGAAGGCATATGACCATGCCATCTTAGATCAGTCCTGCAAGGAGATTGTCGAAACGGCAAAGCGGACAGGAGCCCAGATCTCCGGTCCGATTCCCCTTCCTACGGAGAGGACTCTCTATACCGTCCTCCGTTCCCCTCATGTGGATAAGAAATCGAGGGAGCAGTTTGAGATCCTAATTCATAAAAGACTCATAGATATTGTGAAGTCCACTCCCCAGACAATTGATGCCCTAATGAAACTGGACCTTCCGGCTGGTGTAGATGTGGAGATTAAGACATGAAAATATTAATTACAGTAGCAGTGGTCCCGCCCGTGGCGGGACTACTTGAATTAAGATGTTAGGATTGATTGGAAG
Source organism: candidate division TA06 bacterium (assembly GCA_022562655.1). Classification (GTDB taxonomy): domain Bacteria; phylum Hydrothermota; class DG-26; order E44-bin18; family JADFOU01; genus JADFOU01. The sequence continues at coordinate 13,930 of JADFOU010000003.1, read as the reverse complement.
AAAGATTGGGATGACCCAGAACCTCAGAGAAGATGAGGGGGCTACTCCTTTAACGGTTATTGAGGCGGGTCCCTGCTTTGTTGTGGGGAAGAGGACAGTGGAGCAGGACGGTTATGAGTCGGTGCAACTGGGGTTCGGAGAGAAGAAGAGAGTGACAAAACCTCTTGAGGGATTTTTCAAAAAGTCCCGTGTCAAACCTCTCGCCCATGTATTTGAATTTCGAACCAAGAGAGAAGGACAGACATTCATATCTGTCAAACTTGGACAGAAAATTGGCGTGGAGATCTTTCAGAAAGGGGACCGGGTGGATGTTACAGGATGGTCAAAAGGCAAAGGGTTTCAAGGAGTCGTGAAGCGGCATGGATATTCAGGGGGTCCCAAATCCCACGGCTCAATGAGCGGTCGAATCCCTGGGTCCATCGGTTGCTCGACCACTCCTGGGAGGGTGATCAAAGGGAAAGGACTTCCGGGTCGGATGGGAGGGAAGCGAAAAACCGTGAAGAACCTCAAGGTTCTTATGGTGGATCCGGAGAGAAATTTACTTCTGGTGAAAGGGGCGGTTCCCGGTTCTAGGCGAGGATTACTATTGATCAAAACACGATGATAAAGGCTCCATTCATCTCCATTGAAAAGGAATCGAAGGAGGAGAAGGAACTTCCTTCCGAGATTTTTGGCTTGAAGCCCAATGGCCATGTCCTCTATGAGGCGGTTCGTATCTACCTTGCCAATCAAAGGCAGGGTACAGCATCCACCAAGATGAGGGGAGAGGTGAGGGGGGGCGGAGTTAAACCATGGCGGCAGAAAGGGACAGGGAGAGCTCGGGCGGGTTCCATTCGGAGTCCAATCTGGGTTGGGGGAGGGGTTGTCTTTGGTCCAAAACCGAGAGATTACCGGTCTACCCTTCCCAAAAAAGTTCAGAGGCTGGCGTTGAAATCCGCCCTCTCCGCTCGGGCCCAGAAGGGGGAGGTCACCGTCTTGGAAAGCCTCCACCTGGAGGAGGCAAAGACGAAGAAGATGGTAGAGATCTTAAATCGTCTGGGTCTCAAAAGGGGATGTCTCCTGGTGGTGAAGGAGAGGGATGAGACCCTCTTTCGGGCGACGAGGAATCTGCCTCATCTTCGATTGATGAGGGCGAGGGACATTAATACCTATGAGGTTCTTCACGCATTTCATGTCCTCCTTACCCAGGAAGCACTGGAAGAGGTGATTAAAAGATTAAAGATTGAAAGTCTGTAATATCGAATGAACGATCCAAGAGAAATTCTTCGGCGACCTCACATAACAGAAAAAACCACCCTTTTTCGGGAGAAAGAGAACAAGTATGCCTTTGAGGTAGATCGGAGGGCGAATCGCATTGAGATCAAAGGGGCGGTTGAAGGACTCTTCAAGGTTACAGTCCTCAAGGTGACGACTCAGATGAGAAGGGGAAAGATTCGGAGAATGGGGCGTTTTAAGGGGAAGCGACCGGATTGGAAAATTGCCATCCTCACCCTGAAGGAGGGCGATCGCATCGAACTTTTTGAAGGATAGTACAGCAGACTATAGACTATAGACTATAGACTATTGACTCTAGTCTAAAGTCCAAAGTCTAATGTCTAAAGTCAAAAAAGATGGGAATCAAGAGATATCGACCTATTACACCGACTCTGAGATTTAAGACCTCTTCACTCTTTGAGGAGATCACTACAGCAAAGCCGGAGCGATCCCTCCTTCAGTCCTTATCGAAGACGGGGGGAAGAAATAACAGGGGCAGAGTGGTTTCCCGCCACCGAGGCGGCGGACATAAACGGCATTACCGGCTCATAGATTTCAAACGTAATAAGATCGGGATCGAGGCAAGAGTGGCGACGATTGAATATGATCCTAATCGTTCGGCAAGGATCGCTCTCCTCTTTTATAGGGATGGAGAGAAGCGATATATTCTTGCCCCCTTGGGGCTTCAGGTGGGGGATCGGGTCGTCTCTGGCCCGGGCTCCCCTATCTCTGTGGGGACTACCCTTCCTCTTCGAGAAATCCCCTTGGGGAGTGAGATCCACAATATAGAACTTCATAAAGGAAAAGGGGGACAGATGGTTCGAGGGGCTGGAACAGCCGCTCAACTCTTGGCTAAAGAAGGAAATTATGCCCATATCCGCCTCCCTTCTGGTGAGGTTCGCCTCATCCATCTCGACTGTTCTGCCACACTCGGTCAAGTAGGGAATGTTGACCACGAAGCAATCATCCTCGGGAAAGCAGGAAGGTCTCGATGGCTGGGTCGAAGGCCACACACGAGAGGGGTCGCCATGAACCCTGTTGACCACCCCATGGGGGGTGGGGAGGGAAAGAGTTCTGGAGGACGACACCCCAGCAGTCCATCTGGGCTTTTAGCCAAAGGGAAGAAGACGAGAAAAAAGAAACTCTCCGACCGATATATTGTGAAGAAAAGAGGAAAAAAGAGATAAAGAATTCAATGTAAAATCTAAAATTAGCATTTTAAATTTTGCATTGCTAATTTTAACTTTACCATGGCTCGTTCCCTGAAAAAAGGTCCTTATGTAGACTCAAAACTTCAGAAAAAAGTTCTGAAGTTGACAGGGACAGGAGAGCGGAAGGTAATCCGCACCTGGGCTCGACGTTCCACAATCCCTCCGGAATTTGTGGGTCATACCCTTGCTATCCATAATGGAAATAAATTCATCCCGGTCTATATCACGGAGAATATGGTGGGACATAAACTGGGAGAATTCTCCCCCACCCGGATCTTTCGAAAACATAGTGGGAAGAAGGCGGAGACCACTACCATTCGCCACCCGAGAAAAAAATGAAGAAAGAATTGGAAGGCAAATCCAAGCCCCGAAACACGAAAATCCGAAAAATCTCTACTTACAAAATTCGAAACCGTTTAGAAATTTGAATTTGATTAGGATTCGGAGTTAAAAATTTTAAAATTGATGGAAAAGGTGGAAGGAAGAGCGATCAAGCGGTTTGTCCGGATTTCACCTCGTAAGGCGAGGCAGGTCGTGGATTTGATTCGGGGTTTGGGGGTTCAAGATGCCCTTCAGCGTCTTCAGTTTATCCAAAAAAGGGCGACAGAGCCGATTGAAAAGACAATCCATTCCGCCGCATCCAACCTTATCTCTACGGCGGGCGTGGAAGAACTGGGGATGGAGGATCTGGTGATTAAAGAGGCAAGGGTAGATGGGGGAGCAATGATGAAAAGGTGGCGGGCAAGGGCAAGGGGAAGGGCTGCACCCATCCGCCACAGGACTAGCCATATCACCATCGTTGTAGAGAAGAAAGAAGGTTAAATGGTTAAATAGTTAAATCGTTAAATAACAACTCACCATTTAACCAATTACCAAATGGAGTAACATGGGACATAAGACCCATCCTATAGGGTTTCGCATAGGATATAATAAGACTTGGAGTTCACGGTGGTTTACCCGGAAGGGGTATGCCCCTCTCCTGAAAGAGGACATTATGATCCGAAAATACCTCCGGGAACGCCTCCGTAGAGCAGCTGTGGCGAAGATTGAAATCGAGCGGATGGATCAAAAAGTAACTATTTCTATATATACGGCAAGGCCAGGGATTGTGATTGGTCGTAAGGGTCAAGAGGTGGATCGTCTCAGAGATGAGTTGAAGCACCTCACCCAAAAGGAGATCTCCATCAATATTGAGGAGATTCGGATACCGGAACTGGAACCCCTCCTTGTAGCCGAGAGTGTTGCCCGCCAGCTGGTACAGCGGATCGCCTTTCGGAGGGCGATGAAGAAGGCCATTACCGCCACCATGAGAGTTGGAGCCCGGGGAGTGAAGATCTCCTGTGCAGGTCGTCTTTCTGGAACCGAGATTGCACGAACCGAATGGTATCGAGACGGACGCCTTCCACTTCAGACTATTCGGGCGGATATGGACTATGCCCTTGCCGTTGCCAAGACGACCTATGGTACAATTGGGGTGAAGGTCTGGATCTATAAAGGCGATCTCATGAGAATTAAAGGGAAAGAAGCCTGATGTTGATGCCCAAAAGGACGAAATATCGAAAGCGCCAGCGGGGAAGGATGCGAGGAAAGGCTTCGAGAGGCAATGTCATTCATTTCGGAGAATATGGTCTCCAAGCTCTGGAACCGGCATGGGTTACGGCACGGCAAATTGAAGCAGCAAGAGTTGCCATTACCCGTTTCCTCAAACGGGTGGGGAAACTCTGGATCCGGATCTTTCCGGATCACCCTGTGACTAAGAAACCTGCGGAGACCCGAATGGGAAAAGGGAAGGGACCACCAGAATTTTGGGTAGCCGTGGTGAGACCGGGCAGGGTTCTCTTTGAACTGGAAGGGGTCACCCTGGAACAGGCAAGGATCGCCCTCACCCTGGGAGCTCGGAAACTCTCCATACGTACGAGATTTCTTGCCCGAATGGTGAGGTGAGGCAGACTATCGACCATAGACTAGAGACTAAAGTCCAAAATCCGATGTCTACTGTCTGAAGTAAGATGAAGAGAAATTATTGGGAGATGACGGGGGAGGAACTTCAGTCCTCACTCCATGAGCTAGAGGAGGAGAGGTTCACCCTTCGATTCCAGCGGAGAACCCAAGAACTTGCCAATCCTATTCGTCTTCGCCTTTTGCGGAGGGAAATCGCCCGTGTGAAGACGGTTCTTCGGGATCAAGAGAGGAGAAAGGAAGAGTGATGCCGGAGAAAGAACGAGGAATCGAATCTCATTCGGCTGAGTCCAACTCCCCCACTCGAGTCGGGCGACCTTCCCACAAGGAAGATTCTCTCATTGAGGGTAGGAGAAAGAGGAAGGTCTTTGAAGGGAAGGTAGTCGGTAATCGGATGGAGAAGACCCGAATTGTCCTCATAGAAACCCGATATCGTCACCGTCTATACGAGAAGGTCTTGGTATCGAAGAAAAGGATCTATGTTCACGATGAAGAGAATAAGGCGAAAAAGGGAGACTGGGTCCAGGTGATGGAGACACGTCCATTGAGCAAGACCAAACGGTGGAGAATTGTGAAGATCCTCAGAATTGCATGATTCGAAAATATCAGATTCCAAATTCGAAGGTTTCAGACTATTTGATTTTACGACAAATTATAAGGATGATTCAGGAAATGACGCGCCTCAACGTTGCCGATAATACCGGAGCAAAGGAGGCGATGTGTATCAAGGTTCTGGGGGGCTCAAGAAGGCGTTATGCCCGTGTGGGGGATGTGATTGTAATCGTGGTGAAGGCCTCCCTTCCAGGAAGTGCGATGAAGAAGAAGAGCATACACCGAGCGGTGATTGTGAGAACGAAAAAAGAATATAGACGAAAAGATGGCTCCTACATCCGGTTTGACGAGAATGCTTGTGTTCTGATAGATGATCATTTAGAACCTCGCGGGACACGGATATTCGGTCCCATCGCCAGGGAACTGCGGGAAAAGAAATTTATGAAGATCGTCTCCCTCGCTTCGGAAGTAATTTGAATATCCGATTCAAGGTTCGAAGATTCCAGATATTAAGTTTCGATCTTTAATCTTTAAATTTTTCAATCTTAAATTTTTTAGTTATGGGTGCTCGGATTCTCAAGGGGGATCAAGTTCTGGTTCTGAGAGGAGATGAGAAGGGGAAAAAGGGAAAGGTTCTGAAGATCTTTCCCGATCAACAAACTGCGTTGGTGGAGGGGGTGAACTTTCAATCGAAGCACACCCGTCCAACTCAAAGGAGAAAACAGGGGGGGATCCTGAAAAAAGAAGGTCCTCTTCATCTCTCTAAACTTCTCCTCATCTGCCCCAAATGCGGAGAGGCCACCCGAGTGGGTAGTGACCCGAATCCGCCTAAGACGGACGAAGAAAAAACTGGAGGTAAGCGGAGAAAAAGTAGGGCAAGGATTTGTAGAAAATGTGGCGAAATGATTTAAAAATAGAGTATCAGAAACGGGTACTTCTCACACTGCTGAAGGAGTTCGGCTACAAGAACCGCTTCCAGGTGCCTCGGATGGAGAAGATCGTGATCAATGTAGGTCTGGGGGAGGGTGTTCAGGATCGAAAAGTGGTTGAGATTGTGAAGGTAGATCTCGCTTCCATTGCAGGACAACAACCGGTTGTGACCCGGGCGAAGAAGTCCATTTCGAATTTCAAACTCCGAAAAGGGATGCCCATCGGTTGCAAAGTCACCCTTCGTGGGGAGTGGATGTATGACTTTCTCCAGCGACTTATCTATATTGCAATTCCGAGGATCCGGGACTTTCGGGGTCTCTCTCGGAAGTCCTTTGATGGAAGGGGAAATTATACCTTTGGAGTAGATGAACAGATAATTTTTCCTGAGATCCATTATGACAAGCTGGAAACAGCATTCGGAATGGATATCACCTTTGTGACGACTGCCCAATCAGATGAAGAGGGCTACGCCCTCCTGCGGGAACTGGGACTACCCTATCAGAGTGATTGAGAAATGGCCAAAAAGTGCTTGATTAATAAGGCTGCAAAAGATCCTAAATTCTCCGTACGTAAGTACAATCGTTGCTTCCGATGCGGGCGCCCGAGGGCCTACCTCCGCCGTTTCGGACTCTGCCGAATTTGTTTTAGGGAACTCGCCCTTCTAGGGGAGATTCCTGGAGTCCGAAAAGCCAGTTGGTGATAAAGTCAGACTATAGACAATAGATATTAGACTATTGATTATTTATGTTTTATTCTGAAGTCTAAAGTCCAGAGTCCAAAGTCAAACGTCTGAAGTAAAAATGATGACCGACCCCATAGCGGATATGCTCACAAGGATTAGGAACGCCCTCCTTGCGAAGCTTCCAGAGTTGAGTCTTCCAGGCTCGAAGTTAAAATTGGAGATTGCCCGAATTCTCTTGGAGAATGGGTTTATCCAGGACTATCAACTCATTGAGGATGACTTTTCTGGCGTGCTTCGAATCTCTCTGAAGTATGACGAGGAAGAGAGGACGGCCATCTCTGGACTGAAAAGGGTGAGCAAGCCGGGAAGACGGATCTACCGAAAGAAGGTGGAAATTCCAAAGGTCCTGGGGGGAAGTGGGATTGCCATCCTCTCCACCTCTGTAGGGATTCTCTCTGATCGTGAAGCCAGGAAGAAAAACGTCGGGGGTGAAGTCCTCTGTTACGTTTGGTAATTGGTAATTCGTTAAATGGTTAATTTGTATAACGGGCGATTGGTATTAAAAAATTTATTTAACTATTTAACCATTCAACTATTTAACCATTTGTTATGTCCAGGGTAGGAAAGAAGCCGATTCCAATTCCCCAAGGTGTTGAGATCGTAGTAAAAGGGAGAGAAGTGGAGGTAACGGGGGTGAAGGGAAGTCTTCGTCGAACTTTCCATCCAACGATGGAAATTTCCATCGAGGACAAACAGGTTTTTGTCCGCAGACCCTCTGACAGCAAGCTTCATAAGTCCCTTCACGGGGTCACCCGAACTCAAATCGCCAATATGGTTCTAGGTGTGGTAGAGGGATTTCAAAAGGTTTTGGAGATCGAGGGAGTGGGTTATCGAGCTCAAAAGGATGAAAAAGGGGTGAATTTCCAGTTGGGGTTCTCCCATCTCATTAAGTTCTCCCCTCCTGAGGGGATTGAGCTGGAGGTGGAAAGCCCAAACAAAGTGGTGGTAAAGGGGATTAATAAGGATGTAGTGGGAGAGGTGGCGGCCAAGATCCGATCCTTCCGGAAGCCCAATCCCTACACCGGAAAAGGAATCCGATATGCAGGTGAGTGGATTCGACGGAAGGCTGGAAAGACTGGAGTTGGATTGAAATAATAAAATGGACCGTATAAAGAAGAAGAGAAATTCAAGGATTCAAAGGCATCGTCGTCTACGTAAAAAAGTTTTCGGTACGGGAGATCGACTTCGACTTTCTGTATTCCGAAGTCTCAAGAATATCTCGGCTCAACTCATTGATGACTCTCGGGGGATCACCCTTCTGGGTCTATCCAGCCTATCGAAAGAGGTAAAGAAAAACGGTTCAGGAAAGATTGAAGAGAGCCGGCAAGTAGGACTTCTCTTGGCGAAAATGGCCCAGGAAAAGGGGATTCTACGGGTAGTCTTTGACCGAGGCGGGTATCTATTCCACGGTCGGGTGAAATCCTTGGCAGAGGGGGCAAGGAAAGGGGGACTGAAGTTTTGAACTTCAACTTACCTTTGGAGCTTTTCTAATGATTATGGAAAAAGTTGACTTGAGCGCATTGGAATTGACTGAGCGGGTTGTACAGATCAACCGAGTCTCTAAAGTCAAGAAGGGGGGGAAACGCCTCCACTTCTCGGCGGTTGTTGTTGTAGGAGATGGTGTACGGCATGTGGGTGTGGGGTTGGGAAAAGCCAATGAGGTGGCTGATGCAGTAAGGAAGGGAACAGAGTGTGCTCGAAAGGAGATCGTTCGGATAGAACTAAACGGAAGAACCATCCCCTATGAGGTCCGCTCCAAATGGGGGGCTTCTTTGATTTTTATGAAACCTGCCTCTCCCGGAACAGGAGTGATCGCCTGTGAACCCGTTCGAGCAGTCCTCGAACTTGCAGGTGTCAAAGATGTACTCACAAAATCTCTCGGCTCCAATACCATCAACAACCTCGTCAGGGCAACAATGAAAGGGCTCTTACAGATGAAAGAACTTCGAAAAGCCATTGAACTTCGACGAACTGTAATTTAATCGTATGGATCAATGGACTGTATAATAAGTTATACCTCACCATTTGACCGAAACAGAAATGGGAAATAAGTTGAAGATCACCCAGATTCGAAGCGCCATTGGGCGAAAATATGACCAGAAGGCAACGGTACGTGCCTTAGGAATTCACCGGCTTCATCAATCGGTTATTCACGAGGATAATCCGTCAATTCGGGGGATGGTTCGGAAAGTGGAGCATCTACTAAAGGTGGAGAAGCTTTGATGGATCTCTCCAGTTTGAAGCCCGCCAGAGGGGCAATAAAGAAACGGAAGCGGATTGGTCGTGGAATTGGATCTGGACACGGAAAGACCGCCACTCGAGGGACGAAGGGGCAGAAGTCGAGATCCGGATGGTCTGTCCGTCCTGGATTTGAGGGAGGGCAGATGCCCCTTATGCGGAGAATCCCAAAACGGGGATTTAGGAATCCCTTCCGAATCGAATATCAGATTCTGAATTTAAGATCTCTCCAAAAGTTTCCACCCAATGCTGAGGTGAACCCCCAGGTTCTGAAGGAAGAAGGGTTGATCAAGGGGAAGAAACCCGTTAAGATCTTAGGGGAGGGGGAGATCTCGAATCCCCTCACTGTCCTTGCCCATTCCTTCTCCCGATCTGCCCGGGAAAAGATCGAGGCAAAAGGAGGGAAAGTACAGACAATCAAAAATGCGAAAATAATCCGCCTAGGCGGACAAAATTGAAAATGGATTGTGAATGAAACAAATTTCCGATCCTACCTGTCGGCAGGACAGGTTTCTATAACCTACTTCTAATATCCTGATGAAGAGGCTTCTTGAGACTTTACAGAATGTCTTTAAGATCCCGGATCTCAGAAAGAAGATCCTTTTTACCCTGATGATCTTTGTGGTCTATCGGATCGGGGGACATATTCCCTCCCCGGGGATTGATGCCAAAGCCTTGGGGTCTTTCTTCGCCCAGAGCCAGGGAACCCTCTTCGGACTCTTTGACCTCTTCGTAGGAGGAAATCTCCAGCGGGCAACCATCTTTGCCCTGGGAATTATGCCCTATATTAGTGCCTCCATCATTTTTCAGTTACTCACCGCCGTTATCCCCTTCCTGGAGAAACTCCAGAAGGAAGGAGAGGAGGGACGGAGAAAAATAACGCAATACACCCGGTACGCCACAGTGGGTTTAGCCTCCATTCAGGGTCTGGGGATCAGCATTTTTCTTGAAGGACTGCGTGGGGCCCAGGGGGAGATCGTCGTTCCCTTTCCCGGTCTTTATTTCCGCTGCCTCACTGTCCTCACCCTCACCTGCGGTACCGTCTTTGTGATGTGGCTGGGGGAGCAGATTACCGAGAAGGGGATTGGAAATGGAATATCACTCATCATCTTCGTAGGAGTTTTGGAGATCTTCCCTACATATTGGCTCAATACGATTCGAAGCCTCACGAGTGGTGTGTTGAGCCCCATGATCTTTCTCTTTTCTATTGCCGTGATGCTTGGCGTAATCGCTGCTGTCGTTCTCATCACGCAGGCACAGAGGAGGATTCCCGTTCAGTATGCCAAACGGGTCATCGGGAGGCGGATCTACGGAGGGCAATCCACCCACCTCCCTCTCAGTATGAACACTTCCGGCGTAATTCCCATCATCTTCGCTCAGTCCGTCATTATGCTTCCAACAACCTTTACCCAGTATTTTGCAAAGTATGATTGGGTAGACACCATTAACGCCTACTTGCAACCCGGATCTTGGCTTTACACCACCCTCTACGGCACCTTGATTGTGGGCTTTGCCTATTTCTATACCGCCATTGTGATCAACCCGGTGGATATGGCGGGTAATATGAAGAAATATGGGGGTTTCATCCCCGGGATCCGACCGGGGCAGAAGACCTCCGAGTATATTGACAAAATCATGACCCGGATCACCCTACCCGGAGCCGTTTTCTTTGCTTTCATCGCCATCCTCCCTTTTTATCTTCTGAAATTACCCGGTATCTCCTTCTTCTTCGGTGGAACCGCTCTCATCATTCTGGTTGGGGTTGCCCTGGATACGGTACAGCAGATCGAAGCCCACCTCATGATGCGTCACTATGAAGGATTTCTCAAAAAAGGGAGGGTGCGGGGGAGAAGATAAAGGATTCATTTTAAAATTAGCATTTTAAATTGCTAATTTTGCATTGAAAATTTTAAACTTGGTTATTCTGGGTCCTTCAGGTGCGGGGAAAGGGACTCAAGCAGAGAGAGTTTCCAAACGATATGGAATTTATCGGATCTCCACAGGAGAACTCTTGAGAGAGGGGATCAAAGAGGAGACCGATCTCGGTAAGAAGGCAAAGGAGTACGTGAGAAAAGGAATTCTCGTTCCGGATCCCCTCATGTTGGAACTCATCAAAAAGCGGCTAGGGAAATTGAAGAATGGTTTTCTTCTGGATGGGTTTCCGAGAACTCTTCCTCAAGGGGAGGGGTTGGAGGAGATCCTCAAAGAAGCCCGAATCGGGCTTTCGGGTGTCCTTTCCTTGAAGGTGGGAGAAGAAACCCTCATCCGTCGCCTCTCTCATAGGAGGATCTGTAGCCGTTGCGGAACCCCTTTCAATCTTGCCACTTCCCCGTCCCGAGAAGAGGGGAAGTGTGACCGTTGCGGAGGATCCCTCATCCAAAGAGAAGATGATCGAGAGGAGATCGTTATCAGGCGTCTGAGAGTCTATCAGGAAAAAACGTCACCTTTGGAAGAGTACTACAGGAGGAAAAACCTCCTCTATCCTATGGAAGGGGAAGGGGGTATCCGTGAAGTGGAGGAGCGGATGGAAAGGGTGATCCAGAAAATACTGGAGGGGTATGGCAAAGAGAAAGGGGATTCAGGTAGAAGGAACTGTTCGTGAAGCCCTGCCAAATGCGATGTTCAGGGTTGAGCTCGAAAAGGGGCATCTGGTCTTAGCCCACATATCTGGAAGGATGCGGATGCATTACATTCGTATTCTGCCGGGGGATAGAGTAACAGTAGAACTCTCTCCCTATGACCTGACCCGAGGTAGGATCGTCTATCGATTTCGGTAATGGGTGACTCGTGATTTGAGTCACGAGCCACGAAACACGAAGCATGGATTTATCATGAAAGTTCGAGCATCGGTCAAAAAGATCTGCGTCCATTGTAAGATTGTGAAGCGGAAAGGGGTAGTGCGTGTGATCTGTAAAAACCCAAAACACAAACAACGACAGGGATGAGGATTTTTGAAATTGGTTACTGGAAATTTGAAAATAGTAATAGAAATTCGAAATTAGAAATTGTTTAGTCCATTTTCCATTATCCAGTTTCCATTACTAATTTCCAATTTCTAATAACGAATATCTCATTTCGAGGAGTCAAAATGGCACGTATTGCAGGAGTGGATTTGCCAAGAGAGAAGAGAGTGGAGGCGGGTCTTCCCTATATCTTTGGGATCGGTCTTTTCCGATCCCAAAAAATCCTTTCTGAGACGGGTGTCGATCCTGACCGAAGGGTAAAAGACCTGACGGAGACAGATGTGACAAAGATCCGTCAAGTGATTGAGTCGCAATTCAAGGTTGAAGGAGCCCTCCGGGCGGAGATCTCGGCGAATATCAAACGTCTTGTAGAGATCGGTTGCTATCGAGGAATCCGGCATCGGAAAGGTCTTCCTGTCCGGGGCCAAAGAACCCATACCAATGCCAGAACACGTAAAGGGCCTAAAAAAGGCTCAGCAATCGCACTCAAGAAGAAAACAATGCTGAAAAAATAAAAAGGCAGACGATAAACTCTAGACTCCGGATTGAAGTCTAAAGTCCAATGTCTAAAGTCAAAAGTCTGAATTTTGATGGCAAAAGAAAAAGGACGAAAAAGGGGAAAGGTGATCGAGCAGATGGGGATCGCCCATATTTACGCTAGCTTCAACAATACCATTATTACGATCACCGATATGAAAGGGAATGTAGTCGCATGGTCGAGCTCAGGACAGGTCGGATTTAAAGGTTCCCGGAAATCCACTCCCTTCGCTGCTCGGATTGCAGCAGAACGGTGTGCCAGAAGCGTTCTGGATCTCGGGATGAAGAAAGTAGAGGTTTGGGTCAAGGGACCCGGTTCCGGACGGGAAGCAGCGATCCGTTCCCTTCAGGCCGCCGGCTTAATCGTAATGGTCATTCGGGATGTGACCCCCATTCCCCACAATGGCTGTCGCCCACCGAAAAGGAGAAGGGTGTGAAAGGCTGGATAATAGTTACTGGAAATTGGAAATTCGTTATAGAAATCGGAGATTTGAAATCAGACGATCCGATTTCCCTTTTCGAATATCCATTACCAATTTCTGATTTCTAACAACCATTTTCTAATTACAAAAGTCATGGGTACTGTATGTAGGCTCTGTCGGCGGGAGGGAGTGAAACTCTTCCTCAAGGGAGAACGGTGCAATACAGAGAAGTGTGCGGTTGACAGACGAGCCTATCCTCCGGGAGACCGCCCAAAGCGGTTTCGGCGAAAGCCCTCGGGATATAGTGTGCAACTTCGAGAGAAACAAAAAACGAAGCGGATCTATGGGATTCGGGAGAAGCAATTTAAGAATTATTTTAAAAAAGCCGAACGGAGACCCGGAATTACGGGGGAGATTCTCCTCCAGTATTTGGAGAGACGCCTTGATAATGTGGTCTATCACCTGGGCTTTGCCCCTTCCAGAAAAGCGGCTCGCCAATTGGTCAATCATGGCCATTTCCTAGTGAATGAGAAAAAGGTGAATATTCCCTCCTATCTTCTCGAGAAGGGGGATGTCATTGGGGTCAGGGAGAAAAGCCAAGGTCTCTTAGTGATCCAGACAACCAGTGAGAAGAAAGATGAGAAAACTCTTCCTTCCTGGCTCCTTTTGGAGAAGAATGTATGGAAGGGAAGGGTCCTAGAACTCCCTGCACGCGATGCCATCGGTCTTCCCGTCGAGGAGAAATTGATCGTCGAGCTCTACTCGAAATAGAAAGATTCATATCAAAATTGGCAATGTAAAATGTCCAATGGTGAGTTTTTATTATCCATTTTTTCACTAGTTCCGTTTTAGGCGGACTCATTTTACATTGGAGGTGTTAGCGTGAAACTCAAGCCTTATCAGATGCCAAAAGGGGTGGAAGAAGAGAGTTCCACGGAGGACTATGGGAAATTCATCATCTCCCCGTTGGAGAGGGGTTTTGGCGCTACCCTGGGGAATAGCCTTCGACGGATCCTTCTCTCTTCCATTCAGGGGACTGCCGTCACTTCTGTCCGAATTGACGGCGTCCATCATGAGTTTTCAACCCTCACAGGCGTTCTGGAGGATGTGCCAGAGATCATC
>JADFOU010000151.1 GCA_022562655.1 candidate division TA06 bacterium | reverse complement strand
CCCTCTCCATAGAGACCCCGAACGGCAAAGCCCACCTGGGTCACACCTCTAAGGACTTTGTCGATCTCCTTGGTGAGAACAAGGGCGGGAAGGTGGATGAGGATGGACCCCCGGATTCCTGTGCCGGTGTTGGTCGGACAGGCGGTGAGATAGCCCAGTTCTCCCGAAGTTGCATAGTCCAGCTGTCCATCCAACTCATCATCGAGAAAGTCCACCATCTCATAGGCCTTCTTCGGTTGAAGTCCGGAGGTGAAGGTCTGGATCCGGAGATGGTCCTCCTCGTTGATCATGACAGAAGCCCTTTCCTCACTACCGACAATGACCCCTCGCGTTTTTCCATCGCGTGCCATATCAATCCCGATGAGATGACGCTCAACGAGAAATTCTAATTCTAAGGGAGAAAGTTCCTTGAGATCGAGGAAGAGAGCCCCTTTTAGAGTTTCAGTCTCCTCACAAACCGACTTCACACGGGAGAGGACCTCTCTCAACTCCTTCACCTTCATTCTGTGGACAAAAAACAAACCGGAAAGATTTCGAGCCAATCGGATCCGAGTAGAGAGGACAATCTCTGAGTAGGCTCCCGTAGCATCGAGCCAGCTCGTTGAACTGGAGAGCAATGGGTCTATAGGTCTTGGTTCCATTTGCAGTCTTTAGTTTCAGTGAAAGACACGGCTAGTGACCAAGTGTTTCTGCAACTGAAATTCTTATTTCGCATTTTTCATTTCTTTCATCAAATTACGAATTTGGTCTCGGATTGTAGCCGCCTCTTCATAGGCCTCCTCTCCTATGGCCCGCTCTAGGTCCATTCGGAGGGATCGGAGTTCGTCTTTTTTTCCGTCCCCTACCACAGCAGACTTTCCGATGTGTTGAGTGGATCCGTGCAGACGTCGGAGGAGGGGTTTCAATTTCTTCGAGAAGGCCTCATAGCAGGAGGGACATCCAAGTCGCCCGATCCGACGAAACTCCCCATAGGAGAGACCACAGTGGGGGCATTGGAGTTCCTGCTCTTCCTTCTGCACATCCTTGTCCAACTCTTCCGCCATTCCCGCTAAGAATTGTGGGAGGATGGGGGACTTCTCAATTCCCTCCTTCTTCGCACAGATCTCACAGAGGTGGATCTCCTGGTTCACTCCACCAGTCACCTCAGTATATTGAACTTTCGCTTCCTTTTGTCCGCACCGTTCACATTGCATCTCTTCTCCAAGCATTTGGTTAAATGGTAATTGGTTAAAAAGTTAAATTTAACCACTTCACGATTTAACCATTTAACGCTTTATGGGTTATTTTGTATAATTCCATCCACCAATTGTAGAATTCGATCTCCTTTTTGAGCAAGGGCTTCGTTATGGGTGACAATCAAGAAGGTGAGATTCCGTTCCCGCGAGAGACTTAACAAGAGGTTGTAGAGTGCGGTGCTGGAAGCAGAGTCCAGATTTCCCGTAGGCTCATCTGCCAGGACGATCTTAGGGGAATGGATCAATGCTCTTGCCACCGCCACCCTCTGCTTTTCCCCTCCGGAGAGTTCGGAAGGTCTATGAGTCTCACGATTTAAAAGTCCTACCTCTTGCAAAAGATCTTTTGCTCTCTTTTGAACTTCTTTCCTTTTCATTCTCCCAATGAGTTGGGGCATCATCACATTTTCAAGGGCAGTGAAATCCGGGAGGAGATGGTGAAACTGAAAGATGAAGCCAATCTCTTGATTTCGGAGTCGAGCCAGTTCAGATTCGGATTTCTCGAAGAGAATCTCATCCTCCAAGATGACTTCCCCTTCATCCGGTCGGTCCAGACTCCCCAGGATATGGAGAAGTGTAGATTTTCCGGAGCCTGAGGGTCCCACAATGAAGATCATCTCTCCGGTCCGGATCTTGAGGTCTAAACCCTTTAAGACATGGAGAGACTCTACTCTCGTCCTATAGTATTTGTGAAGATGATGGGCTTCTAAAAGAAAACTGTCTTCCATGATTCAATGATAAATGAAGAATGAAAATCACAATGCACTGCGAAAGATATTCTATTTGTCATTTAGATTTTTTCATTTGTCATTGATTTATTCCGCCCGAATCGCCTCTACCGGGGTGAGTTGAGAGGCTTTAAAGGCGGGATAGAGGGTCGCCAGAAAGGTAATGACCAGAGCCGAAAATGCGACCAGAGCAAAGTCCCCCAACTTCATATGAACCGGCAAGGTATCTATAAAATAGACATCTGCAGGGAGAGTGATGATTTTATACTTGGAGAGAAGCCACGAAATCAAGGTCCCTCCCAGAACCCCCAGGAAAGTCCCTATCCCTCCGATGATGAGTCCATCCAGGATAAAGATCTGCATAATGGACTTTCGCGTTGCCCCCATTGATTTGAGAATACCGATATCCATCGTCTTTTGGATGACCATCATGACGAGGGTAGCGATAATGTTGAAGGCGGCGACGATGATGATGAGGGTGAGGATGACAAACATCGTGGTCTTCTCCAGTTTGAGGGCAGCAAAAAGGTTTCGATTTGAAGCCATCCAATCCCTGGTTTTGTAAGGATATCCCAAGGTTTCTGCCATCTCTCGGGCGACTTGAGGGGCCTCATAGAGGTTCTTCAATTTTACCTCAACCCCTGTCACAGCTTCCCCCATCCCGAGAAAGTTCTGAGCTGCAGGGAGGGAGATGTAGGCAAGAGAGGTGTTATAGTCATACATCCCTGCATCAAACAGGCCCATCACCTGAAACTTCTTTATCTTCGGGATACTCCCAAGAGGCGTTTGGGTCACATTCAAAGGAGAAACCAAAGTGATGGTGTCTCCTAAAAGGGCCCTCAGGTTATCCGCCAGATCAACCCCCAGTAGAATTCCCGATAGGTCTCCATCCCCAAAATCTACACTTCCCACTACCATCTTGCTCGAAAGATCGGTCACTTCATGAAAACTTTCTGGATCGATTCCCCGGATTGCGATCCCGTCCACATAATTTTCCCGCTCAATCATCGCCTTAGAGAAAATGAAGGGGGAGACCCCGATGACAGAAGGAAACTCACGGAGCATTGGAAGAAGTTCATTATACTCTTCCACCGGTTCATTATGGAATTTGAGGACAAGGAGATGGGAGTTGGTTCCCAGGATTTTGTCCCGAAGATCTTTGTGGAATCCACTCATCACAGCAAGGACAACCAGGAGACAGGCCACTCCAAGGAAGACTCCCAGGATGGAGATGGATGCGATAACAGAGAGAAAAAGGCTCCCACTCCCCATCCGGAGATACCGCTTTGCGATGAAGAATTCATAACTCATGGAAGTTAGTTATTCGAAATTAGAAAGTGGTAATGGAAATTAGAAGATGGAAGTTGGAGAACCGAGTACGAATTTCTGATTTCTATTTTCTATAACGAATTTCCAGTTTCTAACAACCATTATCTATTCTTTACGCATCTGTGGGAAGAGGATGACATCCCGAATGGAAGGGGAGTCCGTGAAGATCATCACCATCCGGTCAATCCCCAGTCCCAGTCCCCCGGTGGGGGGCATTCCGTATTCGAGAGCCATAAGGAAATCCTCATCTAATACCTGAGCCTCCTCATCTCCTTTCTCCTCCCGGAGGCGCGTCTGTTCCAGAAACCTCTCCCTTTGATCTAAGGGGTCGTTCAACTCACTGAAGGCGTTTCCTATTTCAAGCCCTGCTATCACAGGTTCAAAGCGCTCTACCAGTTCTTTATCTTCCCGATGGATTTTGGCGAGGGGGGAGATCTCCTTGGGATGGTCTAACACAAAGGTGGGTTGGATCAGATGGGGCTGAACCCTTTCTGAGAAGAGTTGATCCAGGAGTTTCCCACGGCTCGCATTCGGCTTCACTTCCAGCCCAAATCGGGCGCAAACCTTCCTCACGCCCTCCTCATTCATCCCCTTTAAATCCTCTCCACAGCTCTCCTTCAATCCTTGAAAGAATGAGAGCCGTTTCCACGGTTGGGAAAAACTTAGGGTCTTTCCCTGATAGGGGACGGTCTCTTCACCGGAGAGTTCCCTTGCCACCTCCAGAAAGATCTCTTCGACCAAGTTCATCACGTCCTTGTAATCGGCATAAGCCTGATAGGCTTCCAACTGGGTGAACTCCGGCTGATGGTGGGTGTCTATCCCTTCATTTCGAAAATCTTTGGAGATCTCATAGACCCGCTCAAATCCACCCACCAAAAGCCGCTTGAGATAGAGTTCATCAGCGATACGGAGGTAGAGCTGGTTGTCCAGGGCTTTGTGGTAGGTGGTAAAGGGTGTGGCAAAGGCACCTCCATACTGAGGTTGAAGGACAGGGGTCTCCACTTCTATAAATCCCTTGTTTTCTAAGACTCTTCGGGTGACCTGGATGATCTGGGACCGCCGGCGAAAGACCTCTCGGCTTTTTTCATTCATAATGAGATCCAAATATCGTCTCCGGTATCGGAGTTCCTTATCCTTCAGTCCATGCCATTTTTCGGGAAGGGGGCGGAGGGATTTTGCTAAAAGAGAGACCTCCTCTCCCAGGACCGTCACCTCACCCTTCTGGGTCCGGAAGACCTCTCCCGACACACCTATAAAATCCCCGATGTCAAAGAGCCGGATGTCCGAATATCTCTCCTTGCCCAATCGATCCTCTTTGAGATAGATCTGGAGTCTTCCCTTTTCTCCTAAGATGTGAGCAAAAGTTGACCGTCCATGGTCTCGAATGGAGAGAATTCTCCCTGCCACTCGAACACGCTCTTTTTGGGATGAGAGAGAGTCAAAATTTTCGTGTATTTCCTTTGTGCTGTGAGTGAGTTTGAAATTGTAGGGATAAGGCTGGATTTTTTTCTCTTTTAATCTCTCCAGTTTCCTTATTCGTTCGTCACGCTGATCCATACTAAAAGTAGTTGGTTAAATGGTGATTCTCCTCGGTTCAATAGAGAGTAGTAAGGATCATGCGCAACTTTCTCAACGATGCCCTTCTTACCCCTGTTACCCCGCTAAAGAGGGGAACTTCCGTCACGCTGGAGGCGTGACGCTGCAATGGATTGTGAGAAAAATTTGGATTGAAGGGATTTTATCAAGATCAAAAGATACGCCTTTACTAAACTACCCAATCGTTAGATCCTGACCTGTCGTCAGGACAGGTTTAACCATTAAACGGTTTAGCCATTTAACCGTATTTGAGTAGGTAAGCCCGGATAAAGGGGTCCAGACCCCCATCCATCACCTCATCAAGCTTTGCTGTTTCCAGTCCTGTCCGGTGGTCTTTTACCATCGTGTAAGGGTGGAAGATATAAGATCGAATTTGACTTCCCCACTCAATCGTTTTCTTTTGGGCTTCCATCTCTTCCAGTTTTTTTTCCTCTTCCTCTTTTTGCTGTTGATAAAGTTTTGCCCGGAGAATTTTCATCGCATTTTCCCGGTTCTGGTGCTGGGACCGCTCGTTCTGACAGGTCACCACAATTCCTGTCGGGAGGTGGGTGATACGGACTGCCGAAGAAACCTTGTTTACATTCTGTCCTCCTGGACCCGAGGCGCGAAATGTGTCCAGCTTGATCTCCCCCTCTTTGATATCTACCTCAATCTCATTTTCGATCTCTGGATAAACAAAAACGGAGGCGAAGGAAGTATGCCTCCTCTGGTTGGCATCAAAGGGGGAGATTCGTACGAGGCGATGGACTCCGGATTCCGCCTTGAGATAGCCATAGGCGTTTTCTCCTTTCAC
>JADFOU010000150.1 GCA_022562655.1 candidate division TA06 bacterium | reverse complement strand
TTACAACTATCATTATATATATATTTTGTATTAAATATAATATAATAAATTAAACTAAATTATATTTTTTATTTAAATTGTATATAAGTTATAAAATTTTATTACCTTATAAGACTTAAAGAGCTTTAATTGCGGGATGAACTGTGGCAGTCGCAAAGGAGAGTTTCGAAAAAAGAACAGAGACTCGCCATGATTTCAGAATCTTTTCCTGTCGAGAAGGGTGTTTCTCCTTCCGGCGAGGAAGGACAGAGACTCAGGAGGAATAGTAGGGCTTGTCTCGGTCAGTTAGCCCTTTTTGTATCCAAAAATACAGGGTTGACAGGAGAAGAAAAAGTGGTATCTTCTTTTCAATCTCCCCATTTTTTCCAACAGCAATATACAAAAATGATTTCCCAGCCCCAAAAATTCCTCCCCCTACCTCTTTTCCTTTGTCTCTTCTCACTTTTTGGGTTTCCTCCTCCTCTCCTCACTCAGGAGAAGAGTTGGATCGAGTGGAAGGAGTGGCAAAACTATTCTGAAGTGGAAAGAGACAGTTTACGGGGAAGATGGACCGAGAAAGTGATTCAAGAGGTTGTGGACTCCCTTCGCACTGGTGGACTTCTCCCTGTGGAGAAACTTTCGATAGAAGAAGAAGAAGAGTTGGGTAGGTTCAAAAAGGTCTGGAGAAAGATACTGAAAGCCTTGAGGTTGCTTGAAAAAGAGTCCTTGATGACAAGGTATGATTTGCGGGGAATCCCACTTGCTGGTCGTGATCTAATACAGGTTAATCTGAGTTATAGTCTGCTACAAGGTGCCGACCTCGAGGGAGCCAATCTTCGAGAAACCACACTCTTGGAAGCCGATCTGCAAGGAGCCAACTTTAAGAAAGCCAATCTTGTTGAAGCCATTCTCTTTAGAGCCAATATGCAAAAAGCGAACCTCTCGGAAGCAAAGCTTCGAGGAGCGATTCTCAAGGGAGTCCAACTGGAGGGAGCAAATCTCAAGGGTGCCAATCTGGAGGACGCCAACTTCAGGGGAGCCAGTCTGGAAGGAGCCTTCCTCAGAGAAGCCAATCTGGAAGGCGCGGACCTCACTGAGGCAAATCTACAAGGAGCAGATCTTTGGAGGGCCAAATTACAAGGTGCTGAACTCGTCAGAACCAATCTCAAAGAAGCAAGACTCACAGGAGCCAATCTCAAAGAGGCAAAACTCTCTTTTGCCAATCTGGAAGGAGCAAAACTCTTGGGAGCCAATCTTCAGGGAGCTCAGATCGATGGAGCCAATCTGGATGGAGCCGACCTCAAGGAAGCGAATCTACAAGGAGCAAACCTTGAAGGAGCGAGTCTGCAGGGAGTCGACTTTTCGAAAGCCAGGATGGATAGAGCCAACTTCCAGGGAACCAATCTTCAAGGCGCTATCCTCAAGGATGTCAATCTGGAGGAAGCCCAACTCATGGGAGTCAATCTGCAAAAAGCCAATCTAGAGGGAGCCCAACTCAAGGGTGTGAATCTGCAAGGAGCCGACCTTTGGAGAGTCAATTTAGAAGGAGTTGACCTCAGGGGAGCCAATCTCAAAGGAGCCAGCCTATGGAAAGCCAATCTAGAGGGGGCCGACCTCGAGGGAGCCATTTTACAAGGGGCTGACCTCGAGGGAGCCAATCTACAAGGCGCCAAACTCAGGAGAGCCAATCTACAGGGCGCCACACTCTGGGGAGCCAATCTCAAAGGAGCCAACCTCATAGAAGCGAATCTGCAAGAAGCCAATCTCTCCCATGCCAATTTGGAAGGAGCCAGACTCGGGGAGTCGAATCTGCAAGAAGCCGATCTCAAGGAGGCCAATCTAAAAAGAGCCAGTCTTCGGAAAGCCAATTTAAGAGGAGCCAATCTCAAGGGAGCGAATCTGATTGGAGCTGATATTCAGAACGCCAATCTGTCAGGAGCTGATTTCCAGAATGCCAATCTGACAGGGGCTAACCTTGAGGGTGCGAATCTGAAGGATGCCAACCTCGAAGGCACCACCCAATGAAATAAAATTTCGCTGAGGGTTCGATGTCCATATTGAATGTTTCTTGAACAACACTTGGAGTCAGATCCTTATTTTCCTATTCGGAAAACTGTGTTTTTGGGTTCCGTCTGGGAAGAATTTAAACCCCACAGGAACTCTTCTGAATAAACTCTGTAAAAGTTCAATTTTCTACTTCACGGATCTTCAATTCCCACTCTTATAGAGAATAACCTATGCCTGAAAGTGTAGGCACTCCTCTACTCTGGGTGGGGTTCTCCCTCCTTATTTTTTTCTCCTCGCATTAGACTTAGGTGTCTTTCACCGGAAAGCTCGTGAAATTTCTCTCCGGGAAGCCCTCTTCTGGAGCCTCTTCTGGATTGCCTTGTCCCTTCTTTTTAACGCAGGCGTCTTCCTCCGTTTCGGATCGGTCAAGGGCCTGGAATTTCTCACGGGTTACCTCATCGAGAAGGCTTTAAGTGTCGATAACATCTTTGTATTTCTGATCATCTTCTCCTACTTCGCTGTCCCCAAAATCTATCACCACAAGGTTCTCTTCTGGGGAATTTTGGGTGCTTTGGTCATGCGGGGTCTTTTTATCTTCGCCGGCACAGCCCTCCTCCACGCCTTCCATTGGGTTATCTATCTCTTTGGGATTTTTTTGGTCTTCACCGGGATCAAGATCCTCGTCCAGCGGAAGGAAGAGGTCCATCCGGAGCGAAACTTTGTTCTACGAGTCTTCCGTAAAGTTGTACCCATGGTTCCAGAATTTCATGGAGGAAATTTTGTCATCCTCCAAGGGGGACGCCGATTTGCAACACCTCTCCTTCTGGTGCTGGTTGTTGTGGAAGCCACCGATCTCGTCTTTGCCGTGGACTCCATTCCGGCGATCTTTGCAGTTACCCTCGATCCCTTCATCGTTTACACCTCCAACATCTTTGCTATTCTGGGACTCAGAGCCTTCTACTTCCTTCTTGCCGGGGTTATCGATAAATTCCGGTATCTGAAGATTGGGCTGGGTGGGGTATTGTGTTTTGTGGGGATTAAAATGCTCTCTCTGACCTCTATGAATTCTCCATAGGAATCTCTCTTGCCGTGGTGACTCTCCTCAATCGGCGCCTCGATCCTCTTCTCCCTCTTGCGACCTACAGGGGCTCCTCCTATGTCGGTACCAGAGAAGAAGAACGGATGAAGAGATGAGCGGAACCGAATTGATTCAGATTCGTCTACTTTTGGTGAGGGTGATTTTATGAGTTTTCAGAAGGAGGAGAGAGATGCGGATAGTTTTCTCTCTCCCTTTGAACGGTGGGTTCTCCCGAAGATGGCGAAGTCCCTCCCCTCTAATGTCCTCCCGGATCATCTCACGCTATTGGGGGTCCTTGCCTCCATCGGGATCGGGCTCACTTATGGATTCTCCAGTCGGAGCCCTCTTTTCCTCTGGCTCGCAAGCCTCGGTTTCCTCATTCAATGGTTTGGGGATAGCTTGGACGGGACCTTGGCACGGGTTCGGAAGAGTGAAAGACCCCGGTACGGCTTCTATTTAGACCACACCACCGATATGTTCTCCACCCTCGTCATCTGCCTTGGTCTGGGCTTCTCCCCTTACCTCCACTTTCCCATTGCCCTGGCTTTGCTAATCGGATATTTACTTCTCTCCATCAACATCTTTTTAGAGACCCATGTCTTAGGCATATTCAGGCTGGCTTACGGCAAGATAGGAACCACAGAAATTCGAGTTCTCCTGATTCTCTGTAATACGTTTTTGGCCTTGGGGCTCCCGTTGCAATTCAGAATTCAGGGATTCATCCTGGGACCCTTAGACCTTGTTGGTTTGGGGTTGGCTTTGGGGATGGGGGTGGTTCTGCTGGTCAGGGTGTTGGGGAATCTTCGGACTTTAGCCCGGATGGATCCGATCAAGGAAACCGAAGTCCCTAAAAAACCAGTTGACCCGAAAAGGAAAATGTGTTATTAAGTAATGGATTGTTTATTATCGGATTTCGGATGGTCTAACAACTGAAAGAGGGGGAAGTAAATGAGAATCGTGATTGTGGGTTTATGGCTTGCCCTGTTTGGTGCCCAGGGGATCAGGGCTCAGGGGTGGGAATGGGTCCAAAGGTATGACGGACCCGCGAATGGAGATGACGTGGCAAGTGCCATTGTAGTGGATACCTCTGGAAACGTCTATGTCACGGGTTGGAGCGCAGGCAGTGGTACAATGAATGATTATGCCACAATCAAATACAATGGCAGAGGAGACTCCGTTTGGGTAAACCGATTTAACGATTCAGATTCCCTCAATGATGAGGCTTCTGCTATTGCTGTGGACGGATCTGGAAATGTCTATGTCACGGGGAGGAGTGCACGGACGTTGACTGGTTTTGACTATGCCACTATAAAATACTTCAGCACTGGAGGGCAAGACTGGGTCTCCCGGTTTAACGCACCGGCGAGCGGAGATGATGCGGCTTCCACCCTTGTCGTCGACCCTTCTGGAAATCTCTATGTCACGGGAAAGAGTGCAGGCAGCGGGACGGGCGATGACTATGCCACTATCAAATACAACAGCTCGGGTGGGGTACTCTGGGTGAGCCGATATAACGGACCGGATTCCCTCGTTGATGAGGCTTATGCCCTTGCTGTGGATGAATCTGGGAATGTCTATGTCACAGGAAGGAGCCTTAGCACAGTAACGAGTTTTGACTATGCCACTGTCAAATATGGCAGTATGGGGAACCAGCAATGGGCTGCTCGTTATGACAACGTACCGACAAGCGGCGCCGATGAGGCATCAGCCATTGCTGTAGACGATCTCGGGAATGTCTACGTCACGGGTAAGAGTTTTGAGAGCGGTGCAGGTAATGACTATTTCACGATAAAATACAACAGTAGTGGGGTCCAGCAGTGGGCTGTACGTTATAATGGACCTGGAAACGGACCGGATGTACCATCCGCCCTTGCCGTGGACAGATCTGGAAATGTCTATGTTACGGGGAGCAGTTGGAGTGGAACGAGCTTGGACTATTCTACCATCAAGTACAATAGTCTTGGAGCGCAGGTCTGGCTGAACTTGTATAATGGACTGGGAAACGGAATTGATGAGGCTTCTGCAATTGCAGTCGACAGTTCTGGAGATGTCTACGTGACGGGAAAGAGTTGGAGCGGAAGTAACAACGATTACGCCACAATCAAATATGACAGCACTGGGGCAGAACTCTGGGTGAGCCTTTATAATGGACCGGCGAATGGAGAGGATCTGGCTACAACACTCGTTGTGGACGCCCTTGGAAATGTCTATGTCACTGGAAATAGTATAGGAATCGGAACACAAATAGACTACGTCACCCTTAAATACTGCAGTCAAGATGATGTGGGGACCCTTTCCCTTCCTTCCCCTTCCGATACGGTCTTCACAGACTCAACCTATTCCCCTCAGGCGTGGGTTCAAAATTTAGGAGGGTGTGAGGTAGACACTATAATGGTCATCGCTACGATAGGTGCCTCTGCCGATACCGTTCCGGTACTCAATCTCGCTCCCGGAGACTCGTTCCTTGTCACCTTTGCTCCCTGGACGGTTCCTTCGGGTGATTCAGCCACTTATCTCTTCACCGTCTGCACTGAAATGATGGGAGATGGGGATCCCGGCAACGACTGTAAAGAGAAGTCCATCTTTGCCCACGAGAGTCAGGGACCCATCCTTCTGAGTGCTGTCGCCTCGGATAACCTCGTTCCCGTAATA
>JADFOU010000149.1 GCA_022562655.1 candidate division TA06 bacterium | reverse complement strand
ATAGATTTCCTACATTCACATCGGGGATTTTGACAAAAGGCTGCTCTTTCAAGCAAACCTCAGAATAAAATTTCACCATTTTTCCTTCCACGATCTTCTCCACGACCTTTTCTGGTTTTCCGGAGGAGAGGGCTTGACTCCGGTAGATAGTCCTCTCCTTCTCTACAATCTCTTCCGGGACTTCATCTCGGGATATGGCAATGGGGTCGGTAGCGGCAATCTGCATAGCGACATCCCGTACAAATTTATGAAACTCTTCCGTTCTTGCCACAAAATCAGTTTCACAGTTCACCTCCACAAGGACCCCCAGTTTTGAGCCAGGATGAATATATGCCTCTACAAGACCCTCCTGGGTAGTTTTCCCGACTCGCCTCTCCGCTTTGGCAATCCCCTGTTTGCGGAGGTGTTCAATAGCAGTGTCGACATTCCCATTCGTCTTCAGTAGGGCATTCTTACAATCCATCATCCCAGCCCCAGTTCTATCCCGAAGCTCCTTCACAAGACTCACTCTTACCGTCATGACTTCTCCTCTGATGAGTCAAATTACATATAAAAGAAAATATCTAACTGTGCACTAACTCATAAGATTCAATTTCAAATTGCAACCACAAGACCAGCACTGAAAAGAAAAAATATGATCGAAGAATTCTGTTGCCGAACTTTTTTATCCAAGGTAGGAAAAATGTGAGATTTTGTTTTTTTCTGATAGGAATTTGATTCTACGATTTTTGTGTTTGTCCTTCAGTATTTTCCTCTTCCTCGTTTACTTTCGAAGCCTGTTTTCCCTCCAGTACCGCATTTGCAACAAGTGAAGTTATCAGTTTGATGGATCGAGTGGCATCATCGTTTCCAGGAATAGGAAGCTGAACAAAGTCTGGATTAGAATTTGTATCTACAAGCCCGACAAGGGGAATTCCTAATTTTCGTGCCTCATCAACAGCAATCCGCTCTTTATGAATATCAACAACATAGATTAAGCTCGGAAGTTCGTTCATCTCTCGAATCCCTTTGAGAAGCCTTTCTAATTTCGCATGCTCCTTTTCCAATCGGAGGACTTCCTTTTTGGGAAGAGTTTGATAGGATCCATCCTCCCGCATCTTTTCCAAATCCTTCATCCGACTCACATTTCTACGAATCGTTCTAAAATTTGTAAGCATCCCTCCAAGCCATCGCTCCGATACATAGTAGGCTCCACACCGCTCTCCTTCCATCCGGATGATATCTTTGGCCTGTCTTTTTGTTCCGACAAAGAGGACCGAACCTCCCGTCCTAACCTTCTCTCTTAGGGCAAGATAGGCTTCTCTTAATCTTCGGAGGGTCTTCTGGAGATCAATGATATAAATTCCATTCTTCTCCCCATAAATGAATTTCTTCATCTTGGGATTCCATCTCTCCGTCTTATGTCCAAAGTGAACTCCTGCCTCAAGCAACTCTTTCATGGAAATCAGTGCCATTTTTATACTTCGGTTAAATGGTGATTGGTGATTCTCCTACTCGGGGGTTTGACTGTTGGGCAACGGAGATCTCGCCTCTCTGGCCGTGGGTCAGGCAGTGAAGACGGGCTCGGCAGGCGGATACGGTTAAATCCTGACCTGTCGTCAGGACAGGTTTAACCAATTAACTATTTAACCAATTACTGCCTTTACCGTTTCGAGAACTGGAACCGTTTTCTCCGTTTTGCAAGACCACATTTCATTCGCTCATGCTGCCTGGAATCTCGCGTAAGAAGACCGGCTTTTCGGAATTCAGCATGGAAATCTTCGTCAAATTCCAGAAGGGCCCTGGCGAGGGCCAACTGGACGGCACCTGCCTGGCCGGAGATGCCACCCCCCCTTACCCTGGCATAAATATCGAATCGGTCCCTAGTTCCCGTCATTTTTAAGGGTTTTTCAATCAACATCATGAGACTCTCCCGTCCAAAATATTGAGCCATGGGCTTCCCATTGACGACCCTCTTCCCCTCGCCAAAGGCCAACCGCACCCTGGCTGTGCTCTCCTTCCTCCGACCGGTGGCTTCATAATATAGATCTTGCATCCACTCCTCCTAACCACGAGATTCCACAGATTTCCACAAGAATACTCTTCTTTTTATTAATTACGTGCAACCCTACTTCACAGACAACCACAGGATTTGAATTCAATTCCAATTTTCTGAAAAGTAGATCTTCGATTTTCATCTGTGCTAATCTTGTGTAATCTTGCGGTTGCAATTTTGACTTTTCAGTTTTAGATTTCCAATCTTTGAGGCATTTGAGCCTTATGGGGATGGTTGGAACCAGCATAGACCTTTAGGTTTTTCAAAAGTTTTCTTCCAAGATGATTCTTCGGGAGCATCCCCTTTACCGCCTCCCGGATCACTTCCCTCGGCTTCTCTCGAAGAAGTCGCTCGGCTGTTCTGGACTTCTGTCCTCCCATATAGCCTGAATGGCGATAATAAAGCTTCTGCTCCAGTTTCTTCCCCGTAAAGACCACCTTTTCGGCATTGATGCAGATGATATAATCCCCACAGTCTAAATGGGGAGAGAAGATGGGTTTTCCCTTCCCTCGAAGAAGGGTTGCCAGCTTTGTGGCGAGTCTCCCCACGACCTTCCCCTCTGCGTCCACTAAAAACCATCGTTTCTCTAAATTTTCCTTTTTTGCCACAAAGGTCTTCATCTCTCAACTCCTTCAAAATATACTATGTTATTATATTTATATCCATTTGTCAAGATTAAAAATTGACCTGTATCTTCGTCCTATCATTCGGTTCCACTTTCTTAACCTCTTTTACACTTCAAGCTTAAAGGGGATGCTCAAATTTTCCGCTTTTAATGGTTGCAGGATTTGGGCTTGACAAAAGGAATCCCTTAGGATAAAATCTTCGTGAGAAAGCAAAATGGATCCTACCTATAAGATTCGACTCCCCATCTTTTCCGGTCCTATGGACCTCCTCCTCCATCTTGTACAGAAAAACGAATTAGAAATCACCCAGATTTCCATTGCAAAAATTACGAAGGAGTATCTGGATTACCTCCATCTCCTGTCCGCCCCAGGCGGACTAAATTTAGAACTGTCGAGTGAGTTTCTTTTAATGGCGGCCACCTTGCTGCGGATCAAAATGAGAAGTCTTCTTCCATCACCTCTTGATACTGATATTGAAGATGAGGAAGACCCTGCGATAGAATTGGCGCGGAGGTTGGAAGAGTATCGAAGATTCAAAGATGTGGCTTTGTGGCTCCGAGAGAAAGAGACATCGGCTCGAAACTATTTTCCCCACTCTCCCCCTCTCCTGGAGGGAGAAGAAAAGAAGAAGGATAGAATAATGGAGGAAGGAGAAGTGAGTCTTGGCGATCTCTTGTCTACCTTTAAAACCATTCTGGAACGTAATCATTCGATAGAGGTTTATGAAATTTCTCCAATCTCAGTCACGGTAGAGGAAAAGATTGATGTTATCCTCAATCTCTTGAGAGAAAAAGGGAGCCTCTCCTTCTTTCAACTCTTTGAAAGAGCGTCGAGGCAAATCGAGATGATCGTCACCTTTCTCGCACTTTTGGAACTAATTCGTCTCAGGAAGATTCTGGTGAGGCAGATGAGGGCTTTTGGAGAGATTTGGATCAGGGAAGCTGGGAGGAGAAAAGAAAGTAGTGAATAGAAATTAGAAATTTGTCATACTGCTTTTCACCTTCGAATTTCCATTACGATTTGCCAATTTCCAACAACTCATTTCCATAATTTTTATCTGACAACAGCGATCTTTTTTCGTTCTATTCTACTCCCCGTCGAGAGGACGCAGATGTAGAGACCACTTGCCACCTCATTACCCTCTTCGTTCTTCCCATACCAGACAGGTGCTCCGTCCGCAGAGGTTTCATAACGCCCCGGCATCTTCCCTTCTATGTCAAACTCTCTCACCAGTTCCCCGGCAAGTGTATAAATCCTCATCTCGGGGAAGGAGAGGGCATTGTCCAAGAGCCTGTACGGTAGGACACATCCACTGATATGGATATTCGGACGGAAGGGGTTGGGGTAGGGATCGAGGAGTTGATCCTGTCCGTAGGGAGGTACCATTGGGTCCGGGTCCCCAATGGCCTTAATGGCATCAGGAATTCCCCAGCCAATGGTATCATTCGGGGAAGAGGCGTTGTTTGCTGTGGCCATGAGAACGTCCCGCAATTTCTCAGCAGTCCAACTGGGATGGGCACTCTTGACTACTGCGGCAAGCCCCGCTACCAGGGCAGTTGCCCCGGAGGTTCCCCAACTGCAAAAATACTCATTTATATCCTCAGTATTAGGAGTGGCAAACCTCTGTTCAAAGGGAGCAACCAGTTCCGGCTTTTTTCGACCTCCATCTGCTGGAGGTCCTTTAGCGCTGTAGGATGGGTTCGCGGCAGGCACACAGACAGATGGGGTTGCTGGACTGAACCAGTTGCCGAAATTATCGACCCCTCCGACTGCAAGTATATCAAAGGCATCGGGGGGGGCGGCGATGCTCTGCTCCGGGAGAATACTATCTGTAGGATTACTCATCGCATTGACCAACAAAACCCCCTTCTTCAGTGCCAGGGAAGCCGCCCGGGAAGAGACGGCTGTCTTCCCATCCATATCGGAGTAATCATACCAGTCGCCAACGCCCCAGGTGGTATAGGCGATAGAACTTGAGACAATCTCCGCCCCCTGGGAGGTGACCCACTCCAGCCCATCCACCCACCAATCCTCTTCTATTGGGTATTCATAATTACTTCCTCTCTCCGTCTTGGCAAGGAGGAAGTCAGAACCAAAAGCAGGTCCGATGAGATTAAACTGGCTGAGACCGGCGATGATGGAAAGCATCCAGGTTCCATGTCCATCCTGATCCCCATCAAAAGGAGTGTAATAGAGAAAGTCAATTGTTGAGGGATCGTAACTGACATCTCCATCCCCTCGTCTTGTCCATATGGTGTATAGGTCGCTGCCATCGGTAGCGATGAGAGGATTTCTATCCCAGACAGAGTTGGAGAGGGTATCTGGGGTGGACCAGTTGATTCCATCCGGTGAGGAAGCGAAGAGGATGCGTTCACCCTGTTTCCAGACGACATATAGGATCGTATCCATGACGGCAAGGGAGATCTCCTCTATATAAACCTCACCGGAGTCCAGGACGGAGTTTAGAGTATCCCAAGATGCTCCCTGATCCGTTGAACGGAGGTATCCGATATTGATGGAGTCCAATCCAGGCACATCCCTGAAGATTAGATGGAGAGTTCCATTACCATCTACTTCAAGAAGGGGAGATCTTCCATCGTTGGCGAGACGAACTGTATCCTCCCAAGTTCCAGACCCACCGTATCCCGTTGACCTTCGGTAATAAACCGCTGAAGAGATGGAGGGGAGATTTTCCGTAAACTCCCACACCACATGGACAAAAGAATCTTTTGCTGCAATTGCAGGATTCACCTGGTCTCCCACAAGGACCCCAGATAGAACTTGAACTGGACCAGTCCAAGACCCTGGATCTTGAGAACGCTTATAAAGGATCATAGAATCTTGATCTGTCCAGACTACATGGATCCAATCATTACCACCCTTCACCACATCCGGAGTGTATGAAGAAGAGGGATCACTCGAAACATTCACAGGGGTCATAAAAGGTATGAAAGAGAGAAAGATATCAGGAACATCAGGGTTGACTTCATCATCCTGCCAAACAATATAGGTTGTATCCCCTACAGAGAGTTTTGGAAAGAGAGAGAATCCTATACTGTTGGATATAGTATCC
>JADFOU010000148.1 GCA_022562655.1 candidate division TA06 bacterium | reverse complement strand
TTCGAGCCTCAGAGTCGAGGACAGGATTTTCAACCCCCTCCATAGCCCTTACGGGCTACGAAGGACAAGCTCCGAATACTCGAAGGATTTTCAACTTGACTTTTTGATTTTGAGGACACAATACTAATTTTCACGATTCTTCAAATGACATGTCGTATTTTCGCATGAGTTGTCGTTTTTTTGATATGAACTGTCTTATTTTCGCATGAGATGTCAGAACTATTGAAAATTAGAAAAGAAAAACCCTCCCGATTCACTCGAGAGGGCTTCAGCCAATAAGACAGTTAAAACTGAATTATTTCAATAGGATGAGTTTCTTTGTAGCGGTGAAATCGCCACTTTGGAGTCGGTAGAAATAGATCCCACTGGTTTGGTTCTTACCTTCCCACTGGAGTTGATAGACTCCTGGCTCTTGGACTTGATCTACCAGGATTTCCACCAGCCGACCGGTAATATCATACACCGTCAAACTAATTGGAACTTTTGTCTTTTCACTGACCCCTGATCTCTGACCACTGATCACTGGTAGTGTGTAGCGGATAAGGGTGGTTCGATGGAAGGGATTGGGATGGTTCTGAAGCAATTGGAACCCTGACCCTGGAACATGAAATTTTGAACCCTTTTCTTCAACACCCACCTGTCCAAAACTATCTGTCTTGATCAGGTAAACATCACGCCCGCCAGAACCGAAGGAAAATGTATATCCTGCAATGATATACCCCCCATCGGAGGTCTGCTGGACAGACAAGCCCCAATCCCAAGAAGTGCCGCCGTAAGTCCTCTCAAAGGAGATCTGGGCGAGGGAGGAGACAGGAACCAGTAGACAGCAAACAGTAGATAGTAGGCAGGGGAACCCGATTCGGGTCCAAATCCAATGGCTTTTCTTTTTCCCCGTAACTTCCTCCTATTTTTCGTATGGCGAAACCCTCTCCCTTCAGTTGTTAAAAGTAATAGCAGATTTTGGGAAGTTCGTCAATCCTTTTTGGTAGTATTCAAATATCCGCAATCCTCCTCCAAAGAGTGTAGGGGCAGACCTGTGTGTCTGCCCAACCACCCCGAGGGCGAACACGCAGGTTCGCCCCTACAAAAACGGTATGAGGGCGAGCATTCACATCAACCCCTGATCCTTCAGGCTGACATACCCTTTCTCCCCGATAATGAGATGGTCCAGAACTTCAATCCCCATAATCTCACCCGCCTTCACCATCCGCCTGGTCAGTTGGATGTCGTCATCACTGGGGGTGGTATCTCCAGAAGGGTGGTTGTGAACCAGGATCACACTGGCTGCCGAGTCCCTAAGGGCTGGCTCGAAGACCTCCCGGGGATGGACGATAGAGGCGTTGAGATTCCCGATGGAGATGGTCTCTTTTTGGATCACCCGGTTTCGTGTATTGAGGTAGAAGACAATGAAATGCTCCTTTTTCGCCTTACGAATCTCTCTGGCTAACTTGTAGACATCCTTTGGGGAGGTGAGGACTTCCTCCTCTTCTGGGGGGAGTAAAAGCCTCCTCCCCAGTTCAAAGGCGGCAATGAGTTTTGAGGCCTTGGCGAGACCCACACCAGGGATCTCTTCCAATTCTTTCAAACTCACATTGGCAAGACCCTTCTTCCCAGAACGGCGGAGGAGCCTGTCGGCAACTTTCAGAACAGATTCTCCCTTCCTCCCCGTGCTGAGAAGAATGGCCAGGAGTTCTGTATCCGTCAAAACCTCAACACCGTGATTCTTCAATTTCTCCCGAGGACGATCCACCCGGGGCATATCCCTGAATTTGGTCGGATAGCGCTTCATCTCAATTTCAGACTATGGACTTTAGACTGTAGACAGTAGACTTAAGTCCAAAGTCCAGTGTCCAATGTCTATAGTCTATTTTTCTCCGCTTGCCACATTGAGACTGTCAAATGAGACAGGAGGAGAGAATACGCCGAAGACATCCTCAACTTCTTTCCCGATTCCCCGAATTTGATTGAATGCTTCATATACATTCCCCGAAACCATTACATCTTTGACACGCCCAACCATCTCCCCCCCTTCAATCTTGAACCCCAAACCAACATTGAAAGAGAAGTCTCCAGCAAGGAGGTTGGACTGCCCCCCACCGATCACATCATAAACGATGACCCCCTCCTTGATCGCCTGGATTAATTCATCGGTAGATTTCTCCCCCGGTTGAAGGACGAAGTTAGTACTCCCTGGAGAGGGGAGACTTCCAAAACCTCGTTCTCCATTCCCTGTCGTCTCTTCCCCCAACATCCCGGCGGTCTGGAGGTCAAAGAGATAGCTTTTTAAGATTCCCTTCTCAAAAAGGACAGTCTTCTGCGTTGGGATTCCCTCCCCATCAAAAGGGGAACTCCCCAGACCGTAGTCCAGAGTTCCATCATCCACAAGGGTCACCCGATCATCCAAGACCTTTTCTCCCCTTCGATTCAGAAGGGGAGAGGATCCCTTCTGAATCCTCTTGCCATTCACGCCGAGTTCGAATGCCTCGAGGAGGGTGGTCATTGCCCAGGGGCTGAAGAGGACAGGCATCCTCTTCGTTTTGACCGGCGCGACCTTTCGGGCGAGATCCGCTTTCCATAGGATGCGTTTCACATAGGGCTTCATATCATGAACGAGCCGACAGGACCCCTTCCCTTCGGAGATCCAGAGAAAACTTCCATCCACAATGAGGAACCCCTCAAGGAAAAAGGAAAAATAGGTATTCTCAAAGGAGAGGTCGAGACCCGAGGAGTTGAGAATGTGCGTTTTAGAGACCTCCGTCTCGATGTGAAGATCCGTTTTGATCTCCGAATTACTCGTCTGGATACTTTCAATCATCTCCTTTCCCATCTCAATCCCTTTTTCAAGAGGGAAATTCCTCACCTCATCACTCACCACCTTCACTTTAGGGGCAGGTTTCAAACCTGACCCTGCGGAAGGAAAAGAGAACTTCGCCTCTTGCCCAAACTGAGCGCTTTCCGTGGCCTTCTCCACAATCAGATTCGCCTGAGAGAGGTCCATACTGCTCGAGAACCCCACGCGCCCCTTATGAATCACCCGAAGACCCACACCTCTTGTCTCCTTCACATTTATGGAATGGAGGCGATTCGACTTAAACCGCATGATCCGTTCTTCACTCTCCTCATAATAGACCTCTGCTCCATCCACTTTTTTCATTGCATTTTCTAATATCTTTTCCATATACCACTCCTCAATTTTGCTTTTTCATTGCTAATTGATAATTGTAAATTGAATCCTCACTTCCCTCCAATCGTCACATTCCGAATCCGAATATGAGGGGCTCCCGTTGAGACAGGAAGAGGAAATTGTCCATCTTTTCCACACCCCCCAAGACCCCCATGGTGCTGGAGATCATTTCCGATGGCGTCAATATTTCTTAAGGTTTCAAATAGATTCCCGGTGAGGATCACATCACGAACCATGGGTCCTATCTTCCCATCTTTAATCCGATACCCCTTTCCTGCGGAGAAGGTGAACATCTCCAGCTGGGTCTGTCCCCCCAGGGCGTCAACCGCATAGATCCCTTCGTTGACCTCAGAGACCATCTCTTCAAAACTCTTCTCCCCGGGTTCAATATAGGTGCAGGACATCCGAACAATGGGAGGATGACGAAAGTTGATCGCCCTTCCATTCCCGGTCAAAGGCTCTCCCATCTTATAAGCCGTCTCCCTCGAATGGAGCCTTCCCACCAATATCCCTTCACGAATGAGATCGGTCTTCTGGGCGGGAACCCCTTCATCGTCATAGAGATAAGAGCCTCGTTCTCCCTTCAGTGTCCCATCATCCACAATAGACAGTTCCTCTGAACCGAACCTCTTTCCCAGTTCCATGATCTTCAAAATCCTCTCATTCTCATCAAGATGGTCTGCCTCCGAGAGGTGTCCGAAGGCTTCGTGGGCGAATACCCCAGCCAGCATGGGATTGACAATCACGGAATACCTTCCCCCTTCCACCTTCTCTGCTTTTAAGAGATCGATTGCCTCTTTCGTGATCCGTTCCACCTTGCCCTCCTGTCCCAAAACCGTCTTGAATCCCCTGGTCCCTCCCACGGAATCAAAAGAGGTCTGAATATTGGCTCCATCCTTTGCGATAGCAGAGAAACTGATTCCACAGTAAATCCTCTCTTCATGAAGAGCTGTACCCTCGGTATTGTAGAAAGATCGTCGCATGAACTTGTCGACATATCGGACCTGAGAAGTTTGAATTTTAGAAGAAGCAAGAATGATCTCATTATAGGTACGGGCAATCCGTTCCTTCTCGGAGAGAGGAATTTCCCGAGGGTCATCTTCTAATTCCACCTGGACACGATCTTCAAGGGGATTCGCCGGAGCGAGACCTCCCCCATCCCGGGCGACCTGTCTCGCATGTTGGCATGCCTCCTGAATAGCCTCACCGATCCGGATCACATCGTTAAAAGAAGAGAACCCCCATCCCCCTCTAAAAAAAGCCCTCACATTTCCCCCTCTTGTGAAGTGGGTCCCGATGGAATCCATTTCCTTCCCTGAGTAGCGGACACTCGTCACCTCCGTTTCTTCCAAATGAACCTCCACATACTCAGCATCCACTTTTTTCAATGCCTTCTTCACTTTTTCTTCCATCATTAACTCTCCATTTGAAATTTATTATACCACTAAGACACAAAGATCTGAGAGAAATGTATCTTATTTATTCCTTCTTTCGACTTTTTTAGAATCTACCCCGTCCCCTTTGTGCCATTGTGGTTCAATCTTATTATTTCAGTCGTTTCGCCAGTGTGAGTGCTCTCTTCGCGGTCACGAGGGAACCTGTTGCATCATCCGTCGCCTCCAGTAAGAGTATGTAAACCCCAATGGGAAGGATCTTCCCTCCATTGTCCCTCCCATCCCAGTTAACACTCTCCTGACTTCCCCTGAGCTCCTGATCTATCAAAGCTTTCCGAACCCTTCCCGTTCGATCATAGACCAAGAGCCTCACCTTAGCCATCTGAAAAGGAAGTTCAAAAGAGATGACTGTCTCATCATTCATTCCATCCCCATCCGGGGAGAAGGGATCCGGTGAGGCAAAAAGTTGAACCACCGGAGAGAGATTCACTACGGTCTCTTTGCTGTTCTGCCTTCCGGGCGTGGAGCCTGTTGAGTCAACCGAAGGGCGCCAATTGGATTCTTCATCAGGAAGCGCAGGATCGATTCGTTCCATAGAGATCCCATTCCCAGGATCAAAGGGGATTGTATCCGTTGTATCAAAAGGGGTTCCATATGTATCTATGAGAAGGGTATCCCTACTGTAAAGGAAGAGGGGATCAGTGGTTGATAATCCATCTCCAAGTGAGGTATTGCCAACCGTCAGAATGATGGTATTGGGAGGGAAGTCGTAGGGCTGAACATAAGACCCATCGCCGGAATCGGGATATTCCGGATCCAGAATGACGGCATAGGCTCCGGGAGGGATGCGGGTCGTATTGATCTCCACATCCGGGTCTTCGATGACCGAATCAATTGTATCCGACCATGCCCTTAAAACGTCCCAGGAATCCCCATCGTCGAGCAACCACCCTTCAACATCCACCAAATCCGAGGAGAGATTAAAGAGTTCTACAAACTCATTCCGATCTCCTGGGGTTCCTATGCCACTATCTGTCCCCTTTACATTTGCCATCACCTCATTTATCACAACCTCCTCGATCTCTTTGATCTCCTCACTGTTCTCCCTTCCGGGAGTAGAGCCTGTTGAGTCATAGGAGGGGTGCCAGTTCGACTCTGAATCAGGGAGTTCAGC
>JADFOU010000147.1 GCA_022562655.1 candidate division TA06 bacterium | reverse complement strand
TGTCCTTCGTAGCCCGTAAAGACTATGGAGGGGGCACCGTCCCCAATGGTCCTCAGATCCCTGTAAGTTATTTTAATTGAAAAAGTTAAGACCGATTATGAAATTTACCATAACCGGCCTTTTGAAAACCCACGGATCCTGCGAAGAGAGACTAGAACTCTTCTTCTAACTTTACTTGAGTACTAACATCTTTTTGGTTTTCACAACACTCCCTGCTTGCAACTGATATAGATAGAGTCCACTTGAAAGATCATCTACATCGAAATCAATTGAATAACTACCTTTAAATTGAAATTCACTCACTAACGTTTTAATTTCCCTACCCAGCAGATCGTAAATTTTTAAACTGACAAACCTTGGAGTAGATATCGAATATGAAATGCTGGCAAATCTATTCAATGGATTTGGATAATTTTGAAATAAACGTACTGAATGAGGTAGATTTTTGCTAAATTGCTCTTCAATTCCTGTGACAACATCTAATGTAAAATAAATATACCTTGGCCTAGTTCTCCATACTTTTGTTTGAATTTCATGAGTTGATTCAGTGCCGATAGTATTACTTGTAAAAACCTTTTGAACAAAAACAGTATCATTTAAGAAAATTGGAAAATCTGAGGGTTGAATAGTAAGCCAAGGAACTGGCGGTATTGTAGTATATAAAAAACCTGAGGTTGAATCTGGAATATAATTACTCACACAGCTGAAATTCCCAAAGCCTGTCCATTTGGTAGTATCCACAAGAGTTACGGTATCCCCACTGAAAATTTGAATAAAAATTGAGTCATTTAGAGTGGGTGAATTTGTTACGGTCAACATAACATTTGTATTAGCCCAATTACCATTTTGATCTTCTATCGTGGTTGTATAGATTCCCGGAGTCATGGGAGCCGAAAAAACATATGAAACAGGGACTATATCTTCGCAAGAATCCGAGGTAAAGGTTGTAGGGTTAATTGTGAGCCAGGGGACATCTGGATTTTCTTGAAAATCTGCAGTCAGTGGTCCTCCAAGAGTCCAATAGAAAAGCCACCCATCAAAAACATATCCTGGAAATAGTTCGACATCATAATCAAAAACGGCTTGAGTTGTTATCGTATCTGCATCGGGCAAAAATGCTCCGATCGCACCTAATTCCTTATGACTTTCGTTCTTCTGAGAGTAAACCGTTTCGGTTGAGATTGCTATAATAGCTACCATCATGAAGAACAAAATTGGAAAATTCATTATTCTTGTTCGTATTTTAGTTAGTGGTGTCTGCATAATACCCTCCTCTATATTTTGAAATTACGGTTGGAATTATTCTAATAAATCCGGATTTTATTACTGGGTACTGCTGTAGCGGCAAGCGCAAACCGCATCGGCGTCGAAATACGTTCGGTACTTTTCCGTCCTCCTCGATACATCCGCGCAACTTCAACTTCTTCAACATTTCGAAGAATCAAGAAATACTTCAGTGCATTATATAGATCTCCTCTCTTGATGTCAAGCACTTTTCTATATCCCGTGACTGGTGCAGGTACAGGGTACCCATCCTGGCAGAGATCCAACAATTTCTCCAGGCGGATGGGTGAAAGTTTCAGGACCTTCATTTCCACATCTGAGCGTTCCGTGAGAATTTCAACCGGCGACTTCCCATCACGCCACCGGTTCTTTCTTATGTAGCTGAAATAGAGCTGAACCGTGAAGGCTTTGCCCAACAGATCTTCTTCATCCCGGAACTACTCTACTCCATACTGCTCCTCCTCATCTAAATAACCGAGCTTCTTAACCTGGAACCCTTCTACCTGCACTAAACAATACCTGACCTCAAATCTATCTTGCAAAAAAATAAGCCACTCGCATGAGTGGCTTACACTAACTCTCAATATCAATTGCCTACTTGTTCACTTCCTCATTCAACGATTTAGAATTCCCCCCCAGGATTACTGCAGAAGTTGATCTACCTCTGACTTTAAATCATGCGCAATAAATGGTTTTTCGAAAAACGCCTTCACATTCGACGATTTCAGATCCGGATCATCCTTTAGAAGTCTTGCTCCCGTACAAATGATAAAAGGGAGGTTCTGATTATATTTTTTCGATTTTTCCAGAATCTCAATGCCATTCATTCCAGGCATCTTGATGTCTAAAATGACCAAATCGGGTTTCTCGTCCCGTATACGGCGAAGGGCTGCAAGCCCATCGGTGGCAACGAATACCTGATACCCTCCCGCGAGGAGTTCCTGATATAGGAGACTGGTGTGCGCGTCATCTTCAACGATCAGGATCTTCTTCATTGCTTCTTCTGAGGAGAAAGTCATTTGAGAAGATCGTTCCCCTTTCGCCCCCTCTCCAAGGTCAATCTGATGCTCCAGCAGTTCTTTAAAGATAACAATAATCCCCGTATTGAGTCCTTGGGGGTATTTGAGCAACGAGACGGAAACTTCGATGGGGATGACTTTATGAGTGGCTGTGGCAATTTCGGTCAGTACATCCTTTGCTCTTCCTATATCCTTCTTCCATTCGGGTAGATAAAGACTGATTTTAATAAACCCTTTCAATTCAGATAAAGGTTTCCCACAGATCTCTCGAGACTTATATCCGGTGATCTTCTCTGCTCCTCGGTTAAAGACGATCACCTTTCCGGAGAGATCCACCACCATCACCCCTTGTTCAATCGATTGGAGAATGTTCTCGTTGTATTCATACAGTGTGAGGATTTTCTCATAAGCCAATTCTTCCTTTTCAGTCGCCATCTCAAGGCGGACCTGAAGGTCTCTTCGGATCTGTTCCATTCTTTCCCGTTCTATTTTCTGAAGTCTCGATCGCTGGGAAAGAATTCCGGAGAAAAAGGCGACCAGAAAGAGGAAGGGAATCCGGATGAGGAAGCCGGTTTCAAGGAGAGAGAACCCTTTCTCTAAGCCAATCCAAGTATAAATCCCTGCTGCGATTGCAGCGGCGAAGAGGGTACCCTTCAAGTCCTGCCCAACAGCGGCCATAAAGATAAGAAGCAGATAGACGATGTAGAAACCGCTGGTGAATTGACCCGTAAGGTATATTGCGGTAGATATGATGGAGACATCCAGAAGGAAGATTGCCATGGGAAGCCAGGGCCGGTCAAATTGATTCCTGGGAATTATGAAGAGGATGAAGTTCGAGAGAAAAAAGAAGAGAGCCAGGGAGTAGCCCGGGCTTCCCAAAGAAATCCCTGCACTGCTGGTGGAGATAAGGATCGTAACGGTCAGGATCTGAAGCCAACGGAAGACGAGGATGATTCCTTTTTGATTTTGCGAAAAAGCGAGTTTCATAGTTCAGTCCTTTCCCATTTCATATTTCAGGGGCCTGCAGTTCGAACCTCTTAAGAGAAACCCTTTCTGTTATCTCTCTCCTGTCTCTATAGGATATGCAAGAATTGTGCCACCCGCCGCTTGAGAAAAAGTATTATAAGTTTTGGATTAGGATGGACTTAAAAGATTGAAGGCTGAGTAAAGCGCTCCACCTTCTCATCGAGTGAAGATATTTTCTAAGTCTTTGAAACAAAAGAGCTTAAGAACTTTGCTGCAGAAAAAATAAGATCCGAAGGGTTCTATTGGTTGGATTTTTGTATTGGAAAAGGGACAGGTGTCAAGAAAAGTCATCGGAGGGTCTGGCGTATAGTTCACCAAAGTGCCTACACCAATCCTTTCAGACATGACGTAAACATCCACCCAACGTGATTTTAATCATCTTTCATAGGGCTATGAGAATAGAGGGGGTGGGGTGAATGGAAAGGATTCGGGTGATTCCAAAGCCGTATTGCATTTTGAGTTTTCCATTATTATGGACTTTTAAAACATGGCAGTAGGATCCTTTTGTTACATCCAGATTGAAACAGTATGTTATAAATTAAACTCTTCCCTTATAGTGGAGCTCGATTTATTTAGAGAATTTCAATTTTAACCGCCTTTGAGCCACTGGCATGGTTCTTGCTTTTAACATAGGGTGAGAACTAAAATGGCCGATCTTTGAGAATAATCGAAGGACCCAGTTTGTTAAAATATCTTTACGATAAGGAGGGGAAAATGAAAAGGAAATGGAAGTTTCACTTTGAGGCAGATCAGTTAACCTCCCTGAAGAAAGATAGGAAAAACCCCCCAGGAGGAGAGCGGGGCATCGCTTTGCTTATTAGCCTCATGTGCATCACACTTTTCGCCCTCTTAGCCAGTGGTTTCGTTGCAATAGGGGTTCGGAACACGCATCTCGGAGCAGACCTCCACCATACATCTGAAGCCCTCTCTTCAGCAGAGGCAGGGGTCCACTTTGCCTTTGGTCAGATGAACGCGGGGGAGATCGTTCCACCGGAACCCATTCTGGGGGACCCTACGTGGGTGAATTGGGTTGAAAATCTGGTAACACCCGGCTATGAAAGCGATGTTCAGATCTCCTTTGTCCCAGAATTGATGCTCCCTAACTTCGACCCGATAACCTTAAAGATTGCGGAGGAGGACATGTATTATCGGATCCTCTCCACGGGTGAAGGACTTCGTGAGACAAAAAGAAATGTGGAGGTCATCATGACCCCGGATGACGGCATTTACGGACCTCTATTCGACAACGCCTGGCAATTTGGATTCGATGTAAGGTTTTCGGGAAAACCCGTCACCTTCAGTGGCCATAGCGATACCCTCACCATAAAACTGGATGGAGGCGATCCCACCAAACCCTATATTGATACGAACGGAAACAATACCTTCGATCAGGGAACTGAGTGGGGGCTGACCCATGGAACTAAAAACCTTTCTGACATTACGCTCTCCGATCCGCACCCCGATCACCCTTTATTCTGGCCATCTGCTCCGAGTCTCCATTCAAATGGGGATATCCATTCCAACAATGAGATCAGATTTCCGCCTAATCTCCATATCAATGGGGAGGTGACAACTGCCGAAGAGATCGATCCCCCCTTCGTGAACGTGGAAAACAAATACATTCGAAATGGCTACACCGAATACGCGGATTCTCTTTTTGTGGAGGACATCCCTACGGACTCGGCCTTTTGGGCGGAGATCGCCAGGAAAAATACCAAAGTCCATTTCATCACAATAGATAATTACTGGGAATATCCAGGGTGGTCGCAGGTGGGGCAGTTTGGAGGGATTCCCCGCTTTCTCTGGAATGGAAATGCCAAAATACCGGATGGAGTCTATTACATCCTCGGTCATATCCAGATCTCCGGGAATCCCACAACAAACGCCATCCTGATTACCGATTATACCATCAAGGTAAGTGGACTCCCCACAAACTGGGGTAATGATATGGCTGGGTATATTGCTGGAGATGACATTGAGATCGCAGGGAATATTTATCTCCAGGGGGTCATCTACACCAAAAAATTCCTCGATGTCTCAGGAAATCCTACCATCTTTGGAGCGGTTTATGCAGGGGGGAATAGTGCAGGGGGAGGACCCCCTAAGACAATTAGCGGAAACCCTATCGTCATCTACGATATCGCATTGAAGGATATGAGGTGGGTCATCGTTGAACCCAATCCTTCCATCGCTTCATGGCAGGAGGTCTATGAGTAGGTGGCATAGAAACAAGAAATTGAATAGCTCTTTCTGAACAAAGAAACCCCTCTCGAGTCATTCGGGAGGGTTTTCTTTAACAAGGGGCTCCACTTCCCATATTTTTACTATTTCAAAATTTCAAGACTGGGACTAAATTCTACCGTCGAAAGTCTGATGTCTGATCCAAAATGAGTCAAGAATTCTGATCAGAAAATTTTACTCCGAGCCCATTTTTAATTGAGA
>JADFOU010000146.1 GCA_022562655.1 candidate division TA06 bacterium | reverse complement strand
GTTGAGCTAGAAGTACTAGTAGCAGTGGTAGTTGTACTGGTACTTGTAGAAGTAGAAGTAGACGTAGAAGAACTACTTGAAGTAGATGTCCACGTTAAATCACTATTACCAAATGTAAATTCACTCATATTATCTGTATTCAGTTACTATTACCCTAGAACTACCACTTTGTGCCCTTCCAAACAAGACAAGAGAATCTTGTATTGGGAAAATCCTCATCTCCCCCGAACCAATGGCTGCCCTGTGTTTAATAATTGCCGTGCTGTCATACGAAAAATATATCTTGTTCTCCCCTTTATTGAATACCTCAACAAGTGCTCTACCAGTTGCTGCAGTTGCAGGAAGGGCAGTCCAAGTATTAGCAGGGACGTTTAACACAGTTTCTGTTGCGGTTTTTGCAGAGAAATTACCGTATAGATTTGCCATACTTAGTGGTGGTTACTAATCAGACGAAGCGACTTTTTACTTTCCAGTTTCTTTCTTAACCTTTTTACCTTCCCTCATTTTGAGTGCTTTGACTTCCTTCTTCCAATTTGCACCGCCTTTAATTCCGGTGCCGTCCCAAACATTCAGGTAATATTATGAAAAGAGAGTGCTTCTTGTCAGTAAATCTCTCAGAAAAGAAACATGTTCAAGATTTTTATCGTTTTGAAAAGATACATAACAAAAATGCAACTTTTCTAACGCTGGTGTAATATCTATGAAGAAATAAGGCAGGGAGGCAGGTAGCAGTACATAGACTGCCACTGCTACTGTTTTTCTATCCGCTTAATACGCTGATACTGCTGGATCATCCCACGGGGGCTTGGAGGGTTGACTTTCCTGATGATGAGGAGTAATATGGAGGCAAAGAATTCATTCAAATTGATCGTTTTAAAATGCTAAATTTGCAATGTATCCTCTTCTTAATTCTTCTCTTGGGATGTGTCAACACCTCCGAGGTGAGAAGGGAGGGAGAGGGTCTCCCCTCCTTCCAATTTCTCTTCGCCTTCGGCTCTACCGGGAGCGAACCGGGTTCTTTCATTCGTCCCTCAGGGATTGTGATGGATCTTGAAGGGTTTCTCTATGTAAGTGATACGGGGAACAATAGGATTCAGAAGTTCACAGGGGATGGAAAATATGTGACAGAGTTCGGAGCCTTCGGGCAGGGAGAGGATCGTCTTGCCTACCCGAGTGCCCTTGCCACCAATGGGATCTCCCTCTTCGTCGCCGATGAGCGGAATGAACGGGTGGTTCAATATAACCGCTATGGAAACTTTTCCGGTACTCTCCTCTCCTCCGATGGGCGGGGTGACCCCGCCCCTACAAAGAAAGGGATTGGGAGGATCTTCCCCATGGGTATCGCCATCTCCAAAGGGAATGAGGTCTTTGTTACAGATCGGGAGGGAGACCGAGTGATTGTTCTGGACTTATCGGGGCGGGTCCGTCGGATCTTTGGTAAGGCGGGCGGGAGATTGGGAGATCTCCTTGATCCCGTGGGCATCGCTCTGGATGAGGAAGGCCAGGTCTATGTCTCCGATACCGGAAATGGAAGGGTACAGGTCTTTGATCTCTTTGGGGGTCCCATCAGCATCCTCACAACCGGACTCTCGCAACCTCAGGGGATCGCCATAGACCGATGGGGGAACCTCTTCGTGGCAGATCTGAATGAGATCAAGATCTTCGACCGGTGGGGAAGACCCCTTCCTCCCCTTACCAAGGGCGAACACTCAGGTTCGTCCCTACAAATGACCACGAAAGGGAACTTACACTCCCCTTCGGGCATCTTTATTACGAGGGAAAACCGCCTTTATGTCAGTGATACCCGGAATGATCGGGTGGTGGTGTACCAGAT
The DNA here is from genome assembly GCA_022562655.1 of candidate division TA06 bacterium. GTDB lineage: Bacteria > Hydrothermota > DG-26 > E44-bin18 > JADFOU01 > JADFOU01. The sequence goes on along the minus strand of JADFOU010000146.1, from coordinate 3,954 downwards.
AGAGTACTAAATTAGCATTGAAAAATCGGCAATGCAAAGTGAAAGAATAAGCACGAAGCACAAAGCACGAAGCACGAAGTTACTTCACGCATCACGCATCACGCTTTACGCTTTCTTCCTTACATTTTATGTCTCTTCTGCATTTGGAGTTGTAGAGACTTTTGACCTTGAAGCAGTGGAAGGGGAGACCCTCTCTCTTAGCCATCCTTTTGTCCTTTTAGAAAGTGAAGAGGTCTTTCTCATACAAAAGGGTGAATCGTTGAGTGGTGAATGGTTAAATGGTTTGAACCAAAATGGACAACTGCTGAAAAGGGAACGTGACTATACTATAGATTACGAACAGGGTATCATAGTATTAAAACCAATAACTAATTACCAATTACCAAGCACCCATTACAAAATTGGAATCCGCTATCACTTCTTTCCCTTCCAGATTCGGGAGAGTTATCACCACAAAACCCCTTCCCCAAGAGGTTCAAGGGATCCTCCAATGAGAGACACAAATCACGAATCACGAGTCACGAGTCAATCCTTTGATCCTCCTACTCCCTCCACCCTCTTCCTTTCAGGTTCCAAAAGCCTCGGTATCACCTTTGGATCGGGTCAGAATCTCTCCTTGGATCAGTCCCTCCGGGTCAATATCACTGGCAGGGTGGAGGATGTGGAGGTGAATGCCGTCCTTTCGGACGAGAACACCCTCCTCCAGCCGGAGGGGACCACAGAGACTCTGGAGAGCCTAGATGAGGTTCTGGTGGAAATCAAGTCCACCTCAGGCGGACTCTCTGCCACCCTTGGAGATTACAACCTCTCTTTAGGAGAGTCTGAATTCGGGAGGGTGGAACGGAGGCTTCAGGGGGGAATGGCGGGTGCTCAGTTCTCCAGGGGGTCGGTTCTCCTGGCGGGTGCCCTCTCCCGGGGAAAGTTTACCACCAACCGCTTCTTCGGGGTGGAGGGAAGGCAGGGTCCCTATCCTCTCGTGGGTAAGGATGGGGAGCGGGAGATTGTGGTCATTGCCGGTTCTGAGAAGATCTATCTGGATGAGATCCTCTTGAAACGGGGGGAGAGGAATGGTTATACCATTGACTATAGTTCCGCCGAGATCACTTTTACCCCGAGGGTTCTCATCACCCCCCGGTCCCGTATCTTAGTGGAGTTTGAATATTTCACAGAGGAGTATCGGCGGAGCCTCTATGGCGGAAGAGGGACTTCGACATTTGACATTCAACATTCGACATTCAATATCGGTACGACCTTCTTCAGAGAGGGGGATTCACCCAACTCCCCCATAGGGGTGAGTCTCTCTGATGAGGATCGAGCGGCCCTCTCCATTGCAGGAGACGATACCTCGAAAGCCTGGGTGTCAGGAGCTGCCCTTGTGGATTCGGGTCTCGGGGACTATGTTCAGAAGGGGGACACATTTGAATTTGTCGGATACCAGCAGGGGAATTATCTTGTCACCTTTACCGATGTGGGGGATGGAAACGGGGAGTATGAATTTATTGGAAATGGATTTCAATTTGTAGGTCCGGACAGTGGCAGATATGTTCCCAGGATCCGCCTCCCCCTCCCCAACCGGAAGTCCTTCCTCGCCTTTGACCTCTCCGGCGAGATCGCGGAAGGGGTCCAGGTGAGGGGGGAGGTGGCAGGAAGTGAGAGGGATCTGAATGTCCTCTCCAGTCGGGATGATGGGGACAATTTAGGGAAGGCGGGAAGCATTTCCTTCGATCTCAATCCTGAGGCTGGGCTTCTCCCCGGTTCCTGGGGGCGATTGGGTTTGAAGGGGAAGTTCCGATCTGTGGAAGAGAGGTTTGAGTATCCGGGGAGGGGAAGAGACCTACAGTATGAGGACCGATGGAATGTGAAGGTAGGTAGGGGCAAGGAGAATCTGGGAGAGGTGACGGTGAGTTATGGCCGTGGTTAATCAAATATTCGATGCATTCTACACCCGGCTGGTACTCCGCGATATTTTCGGAAAGGTTTTCCCCGGGCTGGTAGTTTTGCTGGCCTTTGGAGAGTGGTTCAAGCCCACGGACGAGCTCCTGGAGTGGCTACACGATCTGTCTTTGATCCAGGCGGCTGCGTTGGTTGCTGCTTCATGGATTGCGGGATTTGTTGTGCAGAGCCTTGGCGAACTGAGGGGGGAGGGAATTGGACGTCTTATCCACTACATGCCGAGGCTTGAGCACGAACAGAATCGGCAGCGGAACAACGCAGAAAGTGAGAAGGGCAAGACGGAAGGTGGCTGGGACGACACAATTCAGGTGGCCCGGACGCTTAGAACTTTGTTTCGCGAGCACACATCAGGAGCACGCGACGCCGATCAACGGATGCAGTATGAGCGCTTCGTTGTAATCAAGGAGGCTTGTGGCAATTCGTACGTAGCTGTTATGACCTACGCTGCCATAAAGCTATTGTTTTTCTGGTTCAATATTTTCGCCGAGAAGGATTGTTCTGCTGATTCAGTAGCTCGTTGGAAGTCTGGGATGCCAGACTTGTTGTCCCTCAGCCCCATTATCGTTCTCGCTGTAGTCGCAATAACTGCTTTGCGGGTCATGCACATAAAGCACGTGCACCGTCAATATGAACATGTTGTGAGCGTCCTCCAGACCAAGAACGTCCCGTATCCGCCTCATACGGAAGGGGTGCCACCAGCAAACCCACTGTGGTTCTGGGTCGGAATTCCCGTTTTCTATTTGGTAGTCGTTTTGTTGGGAAGCTTCTTGGGCTGGCTGTCGCGCATAAGCTCAGCAGCCTAACGCCGCCGCTCCTGACCGCGCCACCGCTGTTCACCGTCGAGTGATTGAACGCAGTATGGGCATCGGATATCACCTAACTGTGGACCGGTGAAGGTTGGATGTATCTTTCGGTGATCATGGGTCTGCGTTCACGACGGATCGTCGGCTGGGCGACTCAGAACGGATCGCGAAAGATCTCGTTCTCGACGCGTTTCGCCTGGCACTTCGGCAGCGGCTGGCAGGCTCTGGGAGGTAAGGGCTTGGGCCCAAGGGTCCGAGGAGAATGCCAAGAGCGCCTGCTGCATCGGCACCGGGACTGAAGACCGATCTTGATCACAAGATCGCCCTCATGGGACGATCTCTCCCGCGAACCAACTATCGAGGTCGAGATCATGCCGGAACCGAAAACATACCGGAAGCACTTCGACGAGGACATAGAACGGGCCCAGCAAATGCTGAACCTCGCTGATCGGTATGAAGCCGACGATGGAGACACCCAGATCTTCCGAGATGTTCGGTACGCCGGGGTTGCCATGGCCGTCGGCGCGATGGATGCCTACTTCTGTGACGCTTATGTCGATTGCCTAGCGACGTCGCTGAAGCACTACGTCAGGGGTCAGTACCCTGGTGAACTCCCCTCGGTCTACGCCAACCGCGAGCTCCCTGCCGGCGTAGCCCTGGACACTTCTCGCCAGCACCGCCCCCTCTGGGCGCTCCGCATGGTCGCGCGCCGAATCATGGAACGGGAGAACATGCTCAGTAGTTCGCGAGTGAAGGACGAGTTCAACGGCATCTTACCAACGTCGCACAAACTGTGGGTCGGCATCATTGACGCCCTTATTGATCTCGGAAAGCGACGATTCACAGGTGTCACCCCGGCCGACTTGAGAGGTAAGAAAGGGAAAGACCGCGAGCAGCTGACAAAGAAAGCAACGAAATGTTTTCTTGATCGCCTTACGAACACAATTCAGTGGCGGCATGATTGGGCACACAACTGCGGTCGTCCCAAACTTCGGGTCGATCACTTCACAAAACTCCAGGCCAAGGCACGGCTGTCGGAGATTCGCGACTTCGTTGAGATTTTTGACGATCACCTCGAGAACTACCGAGTCGTGCGCTAGACAATGCATCAACTTCGCATAATGCTCGTTATGCGATGTGGGAAATGCTATACCAAAGCAGACCGAAAACACGGTTTTGCGAAAACGGGCTAGTTTGG
>JADFOU010000145.1 GCA_022562655.1 candidate division TA06 bacterium | reverse complement strand
GATTGAGCCTCTCGATCCTCCGATCCGGGCGCCCACAACGAGAGAGACCGTGGGGTTCCTCTGGAAAACGGATGAATTCTACCTTCCTCCTCAACACCTTCAAGGCAGCAAAGAGCTGCTCTGCCTGCTCAATAGGACAGCGGAGGTCCTGTTCGCTGTGAATGATGAGAAGTGGGGTTCGGATCTTTTGGACATAGGTGATGGGAGACATACGAACCAACTCCTCAAACTTCTCCCAGGGATGCCCCCCAAACTCCCGATAGTCATCATAGCCAAAATCGGATGATCCAAAGAAACTGACCAGATTGGTTACACTCCGCTGGGTCACGGCGGCTTTGAATCGGTTCGTGTGTCCAACGATCCAGTTGGTCATATACCCTCCATAACTCCCCCCCGTCACCCCAATCCGCTTCGTGTCAACAAAATCTCGCTTCTCCAGCCATTCTACACCCGCCATGATATCTTTGTAGTCGAGATTTCCCCAATCCTTCACAATGGCACCTGCAAAAGACTCCCCGAAACCCTGGCTTCCACGGGGATTGGTGTAGAAGATGGTATATCCCTTCGACGCTAAACACTGAAACTCGTGGAAAAAGACATTTCCATATTGAGCCCGGGGACCCCCGTGGATCTCCACAACCGTAGGATATTTCCTCCCCTTCTTGAAGCCAAAGGGTCGAATGATCCATCCCTGAATCACAGTCCCGTCAAAACTTCTGTACCGAATCTCCCTGGGAGGGCTCAGGGCTACCTCATTGAAAAGAGATTGATTGACAGTTGTGAGTCGTTTCGGCTTTGCCCTCCCCCTCTGATTGAGTGGGGTTAACCAGACGTCTCCGGGTCCTGTGGAATCCGCAATGAGAAGGGCGAGTTTTTTTCCGGAACCTGCTCCATTGTATCCCATGACCTGTAAGTGACCGTCCACGATTCTTCGAATCGCCCCACCTGAGGAAGAAATGGAGAAGAGGTGAGTATTCCCTTTATCCGAAGCGTGAAAGTAGAGGGTCTTCCCATCCTTTGACCAGAGGGGTCTTGAGGCACCCTCTGAAAATTCAATTGTATCACTAATGGTGAGGTCTATCACAGAGCGGTCAAAACGGGGGAGAAGGTCTCTGGCTCGACCCCTTCCTCCAGTAGGAACCACCCAGAGATGGTAGTTGGTCACTCCCCAGGCATCTTCCGGGTTCGTATGACCCATATAGGCAATTCTTTTTCCATCGGGAGACCAGGCGGGACCATCTACAGGTCCGGGAGGGGTAGGGACTCGGGTGAATCGCCCCCCTCCTTTCGGGACAAGCCAGAGGTCAACCCGGAGGGGATTCCGGTCTGGATCCCCCGATCGGTTTGAAATGAAGGCGATCCTTCTCCCATCCGGGGAGAAGGTGGGGGAAAGTTCGTCGTATTTTCCTTTCGTAATCTGCTTTCCTTTCCCTGTCTCCACATCAAAGGTCCAGAGATGAAAGCCATCCTTGGGCATGAACCCTGCCCCATCCAAGCGGTAAAAGAGGCGGGTGATATGTCGAAATACAGGGGCTTCTTTCTTTCCATCCTTTTCTGGGAGTGAGTCTTTCTTCCGAAAGGCACAAAGAAGGAGTTTCCCATCAGGAGAGTAAGAGAGGGATGCGAAGGTTCCCTCCATCTCCACAAGTTTTCTCGCTTCACCCCCATCCCTCGGAAGAATATAGATCCTTTCTTTCTCATCACGGGTGGAAAGAAATGCGATGGCTTTTCCATCGGGTGACCAACAAGGGCTTCGATCCTTCACCTTACCAAAGGTTAACTGTCGAGAGACCCCTCCATTTGATGGAATCAGCCAGAGATTGGAGTAATATTTCTTCTTATCTTTATCAATCCACTCTACACTGTAGACGATCTCCTCTTCATTGGGGGAGATTGCTATGGAACGGACAAATCGCATCTTGAAAAGGTCTTCAGGTTTCATTCCTCTCTTCTTGTTCCTCATCCTTCCTCCTTTCAAATCGTATGAGATTATTATTTTATCAGAGACGGTGAGGAAAGGTCAAGGGTTTTTCATATTCTCACCGGAGAACTTTGACTCCTCCCTTCTCTTTCAATTACCTTTCTCCCTTAAAAATGAAACGCATCCCCCTGTCGCCGGCGAAAATCCAGAGACTCCCTTGACAAATAATCTGAAATTGAATAGAATAATATTCCAAACTGGAATAGTGAGGTCTTGATGAAAGCTGAGGAGTTAAAATTACTGGAGCTCCTGGATTTCCAGCCAGAGGAGGGGTTGATCCGCTTCAAGGACAGGCGGATGCTCATCTTCGATGCCGATGCCCTGGGTCTCCTTCGGAAGGAACTGATTGAATGCCTCGGCCCTGAAGGTGCCCGGGGCGTTCTCACCCGCTTCGGGTATGCGAACGGATACCGGGACGCCCTGACCAGTAAGGAACTTTTCGATTGGGAAAATGATCGGGAATGGTGGTTTGCGGGACCGGCTATGCACACCATGGAGGGAAAGCTGAAGGCGAACCCTCAAAAAGTCATTTTTGATAAGGAGCGAGGGGAATTTCGTGTGGAGGCTTTCTGGGAACGCTCCTATGAGGCGGAACAGCACCTCCTCCATATCGGGAAATCCGAGATCCCTGTCTGCTGGACCTTAGTGGGCTATGCCAGTGGACATGCCACTGCATGCTTCGGGGAAGAGGTCTATTTCGTAGAGAAACGGTGTGTCGGAATGGGGGATGACCGATGTGAGATTATTGCACAGACGGCGAAGGCGTGGGGGGAGGAGATAAAACCCCACCTTCGGTATTTCCAATCTGTGAAGATGCAGGAGGAACTCTCTCACCTCACCCAGGAACTGGAGAAGAAAAAACGGGAGCTCGCAAAGCAGCGAAGGGAGCTTTTGCGGCTCAGGCGAGAGGCCTATCTTGACATTCCTCCGGATCTGGTGGCAAAGAGCCCTGGGATGCGAAAGCTTCTGGACACCGCCGCCCGCTTAGCGGGTGTGGATACCACTGTCCTGATCACCGGGGAGAGCGGTACGGGAAAGGAGCGGGTTGCCCGCTTCATCCACGAGCGATCTCCCCGATCCAAAGGTTCCTTTGTTGCCCTCAACTGTGGGGCTCTGCCGGAGCAACTCTTAGATAGCGAACTCTTCGGACACCGGAAAGGATCCTTCACGGGTGCGACAGAGGATCGGAAAGGGCTCTTTGAGGCAGCCCGGGGAGGTACCCTTTTCTTGGATGAAGTGGGAGAGACCTCCCCCGCCACTCAGGTGAAACTCCTCCGGGCTCTTCAGGAACGGGAGATTCGCCCCCTGGGTCAAGACACTACGGTGAAGGTCAACGTTCGCGTCATTGCTGCTTCCAACCAGGACCTGAGTGCTTTGGTGAAGGAGAAGCGGTTTCGCACTGACCTCTATTATCGTCTCAAGGTTGTCGTGCTGGAGGTTCCCCCTCTCCGGGATCGGCGGGAAGATATTCTCCCCCTGGCTCGGCTCTTCGTCGAGAAGTTCTGTGCGGATCTTAAAAGAGAGTTCTGCACTTTGGACTCCGAGAGCCTCGACCTTCTTCTTGCCTATCCCTGGCCGGGGAATGTCCGGGAGCTGGAGAATGCCATAGAAAGGGCCGTTGTCTTGACTGATGATTGCAGGATGACCTCAGTTGATCTTCCCCCAGAGGTTCGGGGTGAAGCCCTTTCCTCCGATCTCCTTTCGGTTGGAAAGGTTTTGCCTCTCCGGGAGATGGAGAGGCGTTACATCCTATCCGTATTAGAAAGAAACCAGGGGAACCGTGCCCAGACGGCACGGGATCTACAGATCGGTTACAATACCTTGTGGAGGAAACTGGGAAAACCAGAGGGTCAGGAGGATTCAAAAAATGGCTGAACCCAATATCACAATCTATGGAACTTCCTGGTGCATTGACTGCAAGCGATCGAAGAAGTTCTTGGGAGAACAACTGATCCGTTACAACTGGGTTGACATTGAAGGAGATGAGAAGGCGATGCGGTTCGTGGAAGGGGTGAATCAGGGGAAGCGGAAGGTTCCTACCATCGTCTTTGAAGATGGCAGTTTCCTTATAGAACCCTCCAATGAAGAGCTCGCCAAGAAGTTGGGTCTTCAAACCAAGGCAAAATTCAAATACTATGATCTGATCGTCATAGGAGGGGGACCTGCTGGATTGACGGCGGCCGTCTATGCGGCTCGGGAAGGGATCGAGACCTTGCTTATCGAAAAAGGTGCATTAGGCGGTCAAGTCGCTGTGACTGAACGGCTGGAAAACTTCCCGGGCTTTCCGGATGGGATCACAGGGGCTGAGTTCTCTGACCGACTCACTCAGCAGGCTCGACGCTTCGGTGCGGAGATCCTTCAGGCACAGGAGATCGTGGAGATCTCCACCCATGACCCTCACCGCGGGGTCAAATCCCGAGACGGCAGCATCTATTGCGCCAGGGCACTTCTCATTGCCACCGGCGCTCGCTACAAAAGGATGAATATTCCTGGCGAACAAGAACTCCTGGGTGTGAACATTCACTACTGCGCCACATGCGACGGTCCCTTTTATAAAGGGAAAGAACTCCTCGTGGTGGGTGGAGGAAACAGCGCCACTGAGGAGGGACTTTTTCTCACGAAATTTGCGTCCAAAGTGACCCTGGTGGAGATCGCCTCTGAGTTGAAGGCAAGTCAGATTCTTCAGGAGAAGGTTAGGAGCAATCCCCAGATGGAGGTGATTCTCGATACCGCCGTTCAGGAGTTCAAGGGGAAAGAGAAATTAGAAGGGGTGACGATCAAGAACAATGAAACAGGTGAAGTGAAGGAACTACACCCGGAAGGGGTTTTCATATTTATTGGAATGAGTCCCAACAGCGAATTTCTCAAGGGGGTTGTGGATTTGGATGAATGGGGGTTTATCCCCACCCGGAAGAATCTGGAGTCGAGTCTACCCGGGGTCTTCGCCGCAGGCGATGGCCGTCAGGGGAGCACGAATCAGGCTGCCTCTGCTGCAGGAGAGGGGGTCACCGCTGCGCTGATGATCAGGGAATATCTGAGAGGAGTTTAAGAATAAGTGTCTGCCTTCTGATTTGAAGGATTGATCAGTAAGGTTGAAGCCGAGGTTGGTTAACCTCGGCTTTCCTATTTAGGGTACCCTCATCATTCCCAAATTCAAATTATAGTGGGTGAGATGCTTGAGGGTTCCCTAACCCGCCAGATTGTGAAAAAAGTGGATCAGAGCCTTTATTCCACGCTCCCAGGTGGGGAGGTGAAGTTTTTCGTTGGGACCGTGCATATTGTCTTCTGGGAGTGAAAATCCTGTCATCACTGAGTCTACACCCAATTTCTCCTGGAGCATGGCCACCACGGGAATGGTTCCTCCCCCGCGAATGAATACAGGTTTCTTTCCCCAGATGGACTCCAGCGCCCGGCTCAATCCCTTCACACCGATCGAATTTCGGTCGGTCAGGGAAGCCGGGCACCCTCCCCACTCCAAGATTTCCCAGGAGACCGTAGGCGGTGTATGTTTTTCTAAGTATTGCGTGAGTTGTTGATGTACTTCTTTATGGTCTTGGTCGGGGACAAGGCGTGTCGTGATTTGGGCGTTTGCCTCTGCAGGAATTGCTGTTTTGGGGTGTCCAGCCTGGAACAGGACGACATCTAAAGTAGGGCGCCCGAATATTCGCTCTTCGAAAGTGAATTCGGTTTCACCCCACAGTGCCGGAACACCCGTCTTTTCCAGATAGTATTCTTCGTCTCGGGATAGGTGTGCCTGCTCGGAGCGTTCCTCAGGGTCGAGTGGGCGGACTTTATCATAGAATCCTGGCAATG
>JADFOU010000144.1 GCA_022562655.1 candidate division TA06 bacterium | reverse complement strand
CCCGCACACTCGACCACTGTTGGTGACCGGCAGCCTGAACGGGGAGCCGCTGAAGGACGTGCCTGGGATCAACTCCTCGCGCGGCAGCGGATACCAGGGCCCCACCAGCATCATGAATCTGGTATCCGAGGCCCTGGACGAGTTGGGCATCGAGAGCCTGACCCTCATGGTCCACCTGCCCCAGTACCTGGAGCTGGAGGACGACCACGCCGGGACCGCCCGGCTGCTGGAAGGGGCCGGCATTCGGGTCACGCCCGTATCGGAACACACCGGCCAGGAGGAGATCCTCGGCGGGTTCTTCGCCTTCTTATCTTTCTTACTCTTCGTGAGCCTTCTTTCTTTTTCCTCTCAAGATTATTTCAACCTCGGACATGAATCCATTCATAATTTCGGTGGATATATAGGAGTCCTCGCCTCCCATTGGCTCTATCGTGCTTTCGGCCTCTTCTCCTATGCTATTCCCCTACTCCTCATCTTCTGGGGGTTGAACCGATTCCGATCCTGGGAGGTAGATCGTCTCCTTCTCCGTACAGCCCTTGTCCTTGGTCTCATGATCCTCCTCTCTCCCCTCTATGTCCTTCTTCCGATCCCTCAGATGGTGAAGGGGGTTCAAGTGGCAGGAACCGTTGGCTTAAAACTCTCTCAGTTTCTTCTTCAATATTTTGGAAAGTTCGGATCGTTTATTCTCCTCTTCATTCTCCTTCTCCTTCTATTGACCGGAGAGGAGCGGTTCCGTCGGTTCTTGCTCATCCTTCTCTCTTTTCCCCGGAGGGCATTCCTTCTGATCCGCCTTCCAAAATTTTCTTTCCGCCCGAAGCGTCCGTACCAGTTTCAAGAGAAAGAGATGGTGGAGAAGGAGAGACCCCCCAAAAGAAACCCCAGACCCTCCCCGCCTTCTCCTGCCGCACAAGAGGATCTTTCAGAAGAAGAGACTCTTCCGGAGCCCATTGAGGCGATGAGTGAAAAGTTCAGGAGGAGGTTTTTAGATATCTTAATAGAACCTCCTCGCCAGGGAATCTTTGTGGATCAGGATGAACTTCAAGGCAATTCGGAACTTTTGGTCAATAAACTTTTGGATTTTGGGGTCGGTGGAAAGGTGGTGAATGTCTCGTCCGGTCCGGTCATCACCCGCTATGAATTTCGACCTGCTCCAGGGGTGAAGGTGAGCCGGATTGCTGGACTTGCGGATGACCTTGCCCTTGCCATGAGGGCAGAAAGGATCCGGATTGTGGCCCCCATTCCTGGCAAAGCCGCAGTGGGGATTGAGATACCCAATCATAAGAGGCAGGATGTCTTTCTCAAGGATACCCTCACCTCCGGTGCCTTCTCCTCCTCCCGGGGGAGACTGACCGTCGCCTTGGGAAAGGATATCGCCAATGAACCCCAGTGTGCGGATATCGCCAAGATGCCCCACCTCTTGGTTGCTGGGGCTACAGGTTCGGGAAAGAGTGTCGCCATCAATGCGATGATTGCCTCCATCCTCTTCCGGGCGACACCGAGAGAGGTTCGGTTTTTGATGATTGATCCGAAACGTCTCGAACTCCCGGTCTATAATGGTGTCCCCCATCTCATCGGTCCCGTCATTACGGAACCCAAGGACTCCCTCCACCGTCTAAAAGAGGTGATCTTCTGGATGGAGAAGCGGTATCGGGAGTTTGCCCGGGCGGGGGTTCGCGATATTCAGGGGTATAATGAGCAGGTGGAGGAGTCGAAGAAGAAACCCTATATTCTGGTCATTGTGGATGAACTGGCGGACCTGATGATTACGGTCCCCACAGAGATTGAGGAAATCCTGACCCGCCTCGCTCAGATGTCGAGGGCTGTGGGGATTCACCTCATCCTTGCCACCCAGCGCCCCTCTGTGGATGTGATCACAGGACTCATCAAGGCGAACTTCCCCGCGCGGATCGCTTTTCAGGTTGCCTCTAAGACCGATTCGAGAACCATACTGGATATGAATGGTGCGGAGAAACTCTTGGGTCGCGGGGATATGCTCTTCATCCCTCCAGGAAAAGGAGAACCTGTCCGTCTCCACGGTGCCTATATCTCGACCCAGGAGGCAAAGGAGATCGCGAAACTCTGGGCAGGCATCCATTTCTCAAACGTTCTGAGAGGAAAGATTAGTAAAGTCCCGCAGATCGTTTCCCGAATCCTTGAGGATGATTTTATTGAACCCATTGTGAACCGAAAGGCACCGGAAAGAGAGGCAAGTATTCATGTCTTTTCCAAACGAATAGAGGAAACCCTTGGAGTTCCTGCTGATGAGCTCTCTACCCTTTTAAAAGAGATCGATTATTACCCGACTCTCGATGAGGAGACACCTGTCGAACCCTTGAGAGAAGGAGAAGAGGTCTTTGTTGGAATCGAGGGGGATACAGATGCACTCTTCGATGTGGCGAAGGATTTGGTGATTCACCATCAGCTGGCCTCTGTCTCTCTTCTTCAGCGGCGATTGAAGATCGGTTATGCCAGAGCTGGACGACTTATTGACCAGTTGGAAAGAGCTGGGGTAGTAGGGCCCTTCACCGGAAGCAAGGCAAGAGAGGTCTTGGTCAGTCGACAGGGAGAAGAGGTTTCTCCTGTTGAAGCGAACGAAGCCAATGAAAATTAACCACGATCCGCCTGAGGCGGAACAGATTTCCACAAGAAGTGTCATTGCGAGGAACGAAGCAATCTCATTCCTCTTGCCGTCTGTGTTAATCCCGTGTAGTCTTGTGGTTGCAATTTTCCATTTTTCATTTGCCTTCGCAGGTCACGGATTACAAATCGCAGATGTTCAAAAGCGGTATGAGGAGATTCAGACCTTCACCTCTTCATTCACGCAAAAGACATATCATGATGAAGAGATGGTTCAAGAGTTTAAGGGAAAGATTATAGCGGAAAGGCCAAACAAATTCCGGATGGAGGTAAAGAAACCGGAGAAGCAACTTATCCTCTCCGATGGGGAGGGGCTCTGGATCTATCTCCCGAAAGAGAAGCGAGCCTTGAAGATGAATCCGGAAGAGGGGCTTACCATGCCGGTGGAGATGTTTTTCAACCCCTTCGAGGTCTATCAAGTAGAATGGTTTGAGGAAGAGAAAAAGAAGCCCCTCTTAGAGGTGCGACCGAGAGAGGAAGGGACCCTGTTTGAAAAGGCGTGGGTTCAGATCCATCCCAAGACCCTCCTTGTCAGGGAGATCCAACTCTTCGATACCGATGGGAACCAGATCCACTACACCTTTTCTAAAGTCAGGATCAATCGAAAGGTAAAGCCTTCCACCTTCCAGTTTGAACCCCCGAAGGGAGTGGAGGTGATTGAAAGATAATTGGGTGAACTAGAAACTGGTCATTAGACAATGGAAATCGGAATCGAATCTGCCTCCCTGGCCGAGGGGAGTGCGGAGGGTTCGGGCTCGGCAAGCGGACGAAGGAGAAATGGAAACCTGTCCTGACGATAGGTCAGGGTTGGAAAATAGGAATTGGAAGTCCGCTTGAGGCGGACCCATTTCAAATTTCTATAACACAAATTACCAATAACCAATTACCCGCCAGCTAAGTGTCCCTCAGTGAGATTTTAAAAGAGGGGTTTCGGATTACCAATCGGAACTGGCCCCTCGTTCTCATCCACCTGGGGGGTCTTTTTTTGCTTCTCTTTGTCCTCTTTTTCTCCTTCTTCCTTCCCCTTCTCATTAGCGGTTCTTTTACCCTATTGAGCGATTTCGATTGGGAAGACTTTTTAGAAGATCCCTTTCTCTTTCAGGGAGCTCCGCTTCTCCTGCTCCTTATCGTTCCTTTTCTCTTTTTGGGTCTTACACTTTTGAATGGCTTTTATATCTTCGTCGCTGGAGGGGTGAAGGGGGTCTATAAAGAGGATTTGCTCCAGGAGAATTCCCAATCTTTTACCTTCTCCCGGTTTATTCAGAATGGAAAAGTCTATTTCTGGCGGATCGCCGGTCTCTGGGCTCTCCTCGGGCTGATTATTTTTCCCTTATTGATTCTTTTTGGGATCTTTGGAGGAGTGGTTGTTTGGATGATGAAAATTGGAGATGTGGAATACTACTCCCTCATCTTTATGGGCATCCTCATCTTTATCTCCACACTCCTCTTTACCTTATACTTCTCTTATTCCAATATCCTCCTTGTGATGGAGGATGAGGGGGCGGGAGGTGCGATGAGGAGGGGATTACAGTTCCTGAAAGACCATTTTGGACCTGCCGCAGGTCTTTATCTGGTACTGGTTTTGATTCACTTTGGGATCAGTGCCCTCTTTACGGGAATCCAATTTCCCTTCAACTTTATCCCCGTTGTCGGTACTCTCGTCTCCCTCTTTCTCCTTCCTATCCAGACTCTCCTCTCCATTTACCTTTCCCTCTTCTTCACGGCGGCGATGATGGTCTTTTACCGAGATCGAAGAGGGAAAAAGCCTTTAAGGGTAGAACCCGAGATACCCCTACGCCCAATCTAAAAATATTAGGGGCAGAGGGTCTCCAGGTTTCAGAAACTTGAAAATCGACTTTCCCTCCCGAATTTTCCCTTGACAAATTTGCAAATCTTGAACGTGTCTTAGCCCATTTTTTATCAATGGGGTCAATGGACATGCGAAACGGCAAAATTTCTGATATCGAGGGTCTTCTGTTTATACTTACAAGCTTTTTATTTCGAAGGGGTTATGCAATGAAGAAGTCTGTTGGGATCCTTGTGATGTGTTTGGGAAAGGGGGGCTATTTTTTTTGGAAACACACTAAAAAATTCTTGACAGCATACTATTAATATGTTTAAATAGTATGTGAAAAATGGAGGAAAAATGGCTCGAGTTAATGTGTTTTTAGACGAGGATCTTTTGAAGCGGGTCAATCAAAAATCAGGGCGGAAAAAGCGGAGTGCATTTATTCAAAAGGCTCTGTTAGAGTATCTCGAGAAGTTAGAGGATGGCGAACGGAGACGGAAGATGGAGAAGGCAAGTCGGCAGATGGACCAACTGGCTCGCAGGCTTGGGAATTGGGATCCCACTGCCCTTATCCGAAAATTTCGTGATGCGAGACAGGGGAAGGCATAATGGGGGTTCCGGCCTTTCATTCAAAATATGTCGTGGACGCTTCCATTGTAGTTCAGTGGTTTGTCCACCACAGAGAGGGGGATTTCAATAAGGCCCAGGCTTTACGGGAGTTGCATCTCAGGGGGCAATGTCAGCTCGTCCTACCTGAATTTGCTCTTCTGGAAGTCCTCAACGCCATCCGTTACAGCCGCCGGGCAAAGGAGGAAGATGGTGCCAAAGCGGTAGAATTGCTTCAAGATTTAAATCTCGAAGTAGTCTCTTTGACCGCAGATCACCTTCGGAAAGCCAATGCAATCTCTTGGGCAAAAGAGTATAAAGTTCATCTTTTTGATGCTGCATATGTAGCAGTGGCTGAAGTTTTGGGTTATCCTTTGATCACAGCCGATAAGATACTATTGAAGAAGATGAAAGGACATAGCATTGTCTTAGGATTGGACGAGTTGGATTTTCCTCAGGTGAAAGAAGAAGGATAGGGGGAATCTTTCTTGACTTTTCGTGATGGGAAGATTAGAATCAATTTCGAATAGAAAAAGATTGAATCCAAAGGAGTTGACTTTATCAAATGACGGATCAACATCCTATTCCTTATTTAAAAGACGATGGTCTAATAACACAGGTAGTCGGTAGTTGGATTTCGGAAAAGTATCGCCTCGTCTCTCTATACGACACCCTTTTTTCAACTGGTATGAAAGATATATGGGACTATCGTGTGTATATCGACTTATACGCCGGAGCTGGGCGTTCTAAAATTCGTGGGAAAAACCT
>JADFOU010000143.1 GCA_022562655.1 candidate division TA06 bacterium | reverse complement strand
CATTGTGCGGACAGACTCCTGCCCTTTCTGATATCCTCAATGTTCAGGGAACGGAGAACTTCTTCAACAAATAAAGGATTTCCTTCGGTTTTCTCAAAGAGAAATGTCTGGAAGTCAAGTGAAACCTCTACTTCGGGGAAGTGATGCCCGATCATGGAAGTGACCCCTTCAAGTGAGAGATTTTGAAGGGGGATTACTTCAAGGAGTCTCTCCCTCCGGAGCGAGGTACTTAAGCGACCGATTCCTCGACTCGGGTCTGCCTCTTCGGTTCGGTAAGTTCCGAAGAGTCCCACTCGGGTCTCTTTCAGGTTTCGGGCCAGGTAGTGGAGGAGATCAAGACTTGCTTCATCTGACGCGTGGAGATCCTCAGCAATGAAAAGAAGGGGAATCTTCGAATGGTCGGAGAGAGTTTGGAGGAAGAGCCGGACGGCTTCAAAGAGACGGTAGGGATCTGGAGCTCGCTCCAATTCCGTTGGCTTCATCTCCTGGAGTCCAGGAAGAATACTGTCCAGTTCCTTTTGGGAATACTCCGGAAGGTTCTCAAGCAACGAAAGCCCCTCATCCCTCCTCACCTCGAAGAAGCGTTTGAATGCCTCCCGAAAGGGATAATAAGGGATGGATCGGGTCTCCTCATGACACCCCCCGAGAAGAACGCTTCCACCCCTTCTCTCTAAAACCTGGCGGAGTTCCCTCACCAACCGCGTCTTGCCCATCCCGGCTTCACCGTGGATCAGGATCAGCCTCCCTCCTTCCTCGGAATTCCCGACCTTCGAACGATGGACCCTTTCGAGAATGGACTTGAGTTGCGTCAACTCCTTTTCTCGTCCCACAAGGCCCGATTCGGGCAAGGACGAAATCCGAAGGAGGTCATCTAAGTATTCGAGTTTCCCTTCGACTTTGTTCATAACTCTATCCAGAGACTCAAAATCTATTCAATCGTGAGCGTCTATCCTGAGGGAGTCAAATGGGTCTGGAGTTTACCTTCTGATCTATTGATCGGTTTAAAAATCTTACCAGAAATGGGTGGGAAATCAAAGAAAAAAATTGAAGAACGGATATTGGATCTGCACGGAAGGGAGTCAATGAGAGATTATTGAAGTAGCCGCCTGATTCAGGCAAAAAAGAAGAACGCAACCTACCCGGCCGAGGGTTGGGCAAAGGGAGAATCGGGGTCGGCAAGGTTGGCGCCTACCGACTGAAAGAGATTTATATTCAAAGAGATCCGCCTTAAGCGGACAAAAATTCTAATGTTGGGGAAAAATTGTGGAAGTATCGTTGCGTAGGGTAAAGAAACTCAAACGGAAGGGAGCGATTGAGAATACTAGGATGCTCATGTTATGAATATGGAGAGCAGGAGGTTACCGATCTGCTACTCACTGCTGGCTATCGCAAGAAGAGCTTTTTTCATCTCTGCCATACTGGAAAACCGATTCTCTTTGTCTGTCTTAAGACAGGTTTTTATGAAGCTGTCTATCTCAGGCGGCAGGTCTTTGACAAGTTCTGTAGGTAACGTATATCTCTCCTCCCTTTTCTGAACCAGTACATCCAATCCCATGAAGGGAAGTTCCCCTGTCACCATCTCATAGAGTGTAACGCCAAAACTATAGATGTCCCCCCTCGGATCGGCACTTTCCCCCAGATGTTGCTCTGGAGCCATGTAGGCCGGAGTGCCGGAGCTCTCAGAGGTCATGGAGGAAAGTGTATCCTGGGCGACCTTCGCAATCCCGAAATCGAGAATCCTGGGGATCCGTTCCTTCTCTAACATTACATTGGATGGCTTCAGGTCTCTGTGGACGACTCCCTCCCCGTGGGCATACTCCAGGGCATCGCAGAGAGAGAGGGAGATCGTGATGGCTTGGGGGAGGGGAACTCTTTGGCATTCATCCAGGGTCATGTCTAGACCCTTTCCATCCACATATTCAAATATAAGATAGATCAGTCCACCCTCCTCGGTCACATCATGGAGGGTGACAATATTCGGATGTTTGAGTCTTGCGGAGATCCTTGCCTCCTTGAGGAAGCGTTCCTTGTCCCGCCTGCGGAGACAGATCTCCTTTCGCATGATCTTTAAGGCAACGGTTCTCTCCAGAACCGCATCTCTGGCTTCATAGACCACTCCCATCCCTCCTCTGCCTAACTCCCGGATCAGATGATAACGCTGTTGAGTTGCATCGGTGAGTTGGGAGAAATCCTCAATGACTGTCTCTTCGTCAGGACCAAGCCCGGGGGTAAGGGGTTTGGGGGTAGTCGTTTTCTTTAGGTGTTTGTAGAACGTTGTTGCCTCCATGTAATCGGGAAAATGTAAGACGAGCCTCTTATAAACTTCTCTCGCTTTTTTATTCTCTCCCATCTCCTCATAGAGTTGACCCAGGGAGAGGATAAGATGCCTGTTCTTCAAGGTCGGTTCCGCCTCAGAAAAGAGTTTCATGAAAATTGTAAGTCCCCTCTCCGGTTCCTGTACTTTGATGCAGAGGTCTTTGAGCCTGATATAGAGAGGGGCATACTGGCCATCGAAGTCCTTGTCCTTCAGGGCTTCCTCAAGGAAGGGGAGAGCCAGATCCATATCGCCTTTTTTTTCCATCACCTCTGAGAGGAGTGTCAGGGCATCGAACCGGAAGCTTGGGTTGTGCTGAAGGTCCCTTAGAAGGCGTTCAGCCTCTGCATAATTCTGAGATTCCATAGCGGTCTTTGCTCTTGAAAGGGTTTCGCTCTCCACAATCCGCCAAGTGCGGACTGTTTTGTCACGACTACCCGATGCGATGAAAGAGCCATCGGGGGAGAAGGCGATTGAGTTGACATCTTCTGTATGCTCTTCAAGCGATCCGTGAAGTTTTCCATCCTCTACCCGCCAGAGGTGTATTGTTTTGTCAAAACTGCCCGATGCGAGGAGGGAACCATCGGGGGAGAGGGCTACGGAAAAGACGGGTTTTTGATGTTCCTTGAGGGTTCGGAGGGGTTTCCCATCCTCTACCCGCCAGAGGCGAACGGTATTGTCATCACTCCCAGATGCCAAGAGGGAACCATCCGGGGAAAAGGCAACGGAGCGGATCCACATTGTATGCCCTTTGAGGGTTTGGAGGAGGGTCCCATCCTCCACCCGCCAGATGCGAATCGTCTTGTCATCACTTCCCGATGCGAGGAGGGAGCCATCCGGAGAGAAGGCGACTGAGCGAACCACATCTGAATGGCCTTTAAAAACCTTCTCCTCTTGACTCCTCCATGGAGAATCTGCATGTACGGAATAGAGCCTCATCCGTCTACCCTTTCTATTATTATCAGCGGATTAAGCGGATTTTTCAGGATTACCACAGAAGACACTGAAATAACGGAACTCACGGAATTCTTATTAGAGTTTAAAACCAAAAAGATTAAAAGATTGTAAACAGGAGTAGCGGTTCTGTGGCTTCTGTATCTTCCGTGCTTTCTTCCGCCTTCGGCGGAATCCCCCGCTTTTTAGCGGGGTGACGTGGGAAAGAAGACTTTAGGATTCCTAATTTTACCCTACCCCCTCCTCTATGTCAAGAGTTCAAAAAAACAGTAGCAGTGGCCATTCGACTAAGCTCCCTGCGACAAGCTCAGGACAGGCATGGCAGGCAGTAGCCATGCGTTCCGCTCTTCGAGTCCGAGCCTCTCTTCGAGAGCCAGAGGGCTCCTCAGAGCCTCGAACGGCAGAGTCGAGGACATGGCAGGCAGGGTTGAAAAAATCATTTCAAATTGCAAAATTAGCAATTCAAAATTGACATCAAGTAAATGGTATCGTCAATACGGGATGTCTAGCCAGTATGTAGAAATTGGTAAAACAAATGCCGCCGAAGATTAGCTTCTCGGCGGTTTTTAATTGATCCGCCTAAGGCGGATTAAATTGCTAATTTTAGAATATCAATTGATTCTTTCTAATGTTTCTCCTTCAACACCGCCCTTGCGGCGGCTAAGCGGGCGATGGGGAGGCGGTAGGGGGAACAGCTCACATAGTCCAAGCCGATCTCATGGAAGAATTCCACAGAATCCGGATCCCCTCCATGCTCCCCGCAAATCCCCACTTTTAGATTTTTTCGAGCGGACCTCCCCTTCTCCACCGCCATCCGCATCAACTGTCCCACTCCCTCTCGGTCCACGGTCTGGAAGGGGTCATTTTTCAAAATTCCTTGGTCTAAATAAGATCCCAAAAATTTTCCGGCGTCGTCTCTGGAAAGCCCCATTGTCGTCTGGGTGAGGTCGTTGGTTCCAAAGGAGAAGAACTCTGCGACGGAGGCGATCTCATCGGCGGTGAGGGCTGCCCGGGGGATCTCGATCATGGTACCGACTGTATATTTTATAGCAACCCCCTTTTCCCGGATCACCTTTTCCGCAATCCCCCTCACAATCTCCTCCTGCTGCTTCAACTCCCCCTTGAACCCCACCAGGGGAATCATCACTTCGGGAAGTACCTTGATCCCTCTCTGAATGCAGTCTGCAGCCGCTTCAAAGATTGCCTGCGCCTGCATCTCTGTAATCTCCGGATAGAGGATTCCCAACCGGCATCCCCGAAACCCCAGCATGGGATTGACCTCCTTTAAACTCTCCACCTTCCCCTTCAACTGTTCAAATTCCACCCCCATCTCCTTCGCGAGATTCTCTATCTCCTGCTCCTCGTGAGGCAGAAACTCGTGGAGAGGTGGGTCGAGGGTTCGGATCGTTACGGGAAGCCCATCCATCGCCTCGAAGATCCCGATGAAATCCTGCCTCTGCATGGGGAGGAGTTTGGTGAGTGCCTTTCTTCTCCCTGCCTCATCCTCCGCCAGAATCATCTTCCGAACGGCGTCAATCCGGTCCCCGCCGAAGAACATGTGTTCTGTCCGGCAGAGTCCCACCCCCTCTGCACCGAAAGCCAGAGCCACCCGGCACTGATCGGGCTGGTCGGCATTGGCACGAACCCCGAGCCTCCGAACTCGATCCGCCCAGGAGAGGAGTTTCGTATAGAGAGCGTAAATCTCCGATTCTTCTGGATTCATTGTTTTCTCTACCAAAATCTGAAGGACTTCGGAGGGGATGGTTTTTATCTCCCCCAGGAGAACCTCTCCAGTCGACCCGTCAATGGAGAGGGGATCTCCCTCCCGTAGGGTTCGACCATCCACCGTCAACTCCCCTTTCTCTTGGTCAATCTCGAGGGCTCCACAGCCCACTATACAGGTCTTCCCCATCTGCCGGGCAACCAGGGCGGCGTGGGAGGTCATCCCACCCCGTGCAGTCAAAATCCCTTCAGAGGCGAACATCCCCTTGATATCCTCAGGGGTCGTTTCCATTCTGACCAGAAGAACCTTCTCCCCCTTCTTTGCCCAGTCCGCCGCATCCTCGGCATCAAAGACGATTCGACCCGAAGCCGCACCGGGTCCAGCATTCAACCCTTTTGCGAGAACGGTTGCTTTCCCCTTCTCCCCATGGTCGAATATGGGGCGGAGGATCTGGTTCAGTCCATTCGGTTCCACCCGAAGTATGGCTTCTTCCTCGGAGATAAGCCCTTCCTCTGCCATTTCCACTGCGATCCGGACTGCGGCGAAACCGGTCCTTTTCCCGACTCGGGTCTGGAGCATCCAGAGTTTACCCTTTTGGATGGTGAACTCCATATCCTGCATATCCCGGTAATGATTTTCCAGAATGGGAAAAACTCTTTCCAACTCACGATAGGCTTTGGGCATCTCCTTCTTCAATTCCGAGAGGGGTTTCGGTGTCCGGATCCCCGCTACAACATCTTCTCCCTGGGCGTCAATGAGATACTCCCCATAGAACCTCTTCACCCCAATGGCAGGGTCCCGGGTGAAGGCGACTCCAGTAGCACAATCCCCTCC
>JADFOU010000142.1 GCA_022562655.1 candidate division TA06 bacterium | reverse complement strand
TTGACAGTGGCTGACGACTTAAAAAATAATATTTATTGTGTTTCGGATAATGGGGATCATAATTACAATCATGATGGAATTGTTGTTTATTTTGAACCGGATAATTATCGTTTGAATTTATTTTTGGCACATGGGCCTCAATATGATCCATATTGCGCTTACAGAACTAATGCTGCAGCTATTAAAGCCGCTTATGAAATGACAGTTAATCCAGAAAATGGCCCTGTTGATCTGATGGCTGATATCCCCATTGAAGCTGAAGCAACAGAAGGCAGTGGAAATCCACATGGAAGGGGCGAGGAAACAGCACGAGCATCCGCTGTGGGGGTTGTTCACAACGTTGTGGGTACTCTGGGCCGTAATGGTCATAGGCGGTGAGTTCTTTCAACCTGCTGCTGAATTAGTGGCGGGACGTGGAGCTGGAGCCTTGACGGGTCCCCAGAAAGCTAACTACTGGCTCGCCATCATAATCAGCCTGATCTGCATTGAGGCCATGGGTCTCATTAAGAACGACTACAAAGGAGATACGCTATCTGAACAGGTCTGGGGGTTTATTCACGGCGTGGTAACACGCGCTGGCATCGCTTTGGGCTTGGTCTTTCTTGTTCTGATCCGAGCAGTGGAGCTCGGGCGAGAAACGACCGGGGAAGTTTTCGGGCTTGATATCGGACGGCTCATGCTAGCGCTCGGCATTGGCGGTTGGCTATTCTTTCACTTCTTATATCGAGAACGGAAACGCCATCACGCGGACAGGGAGACTTCTTAGATCGAGAACGGACAGGGGAGGGGGTTAAATCTTTACTATTGACAAAACGATGTTCGAGTTTAAGGGGTCACCTATGAAAAACGATGTCAAGAGAATTTAAGAGTCAGTAGATAGTAGGTTGTAGGTAGTATATTGGTAACACCATTTAACCATTCTTCTATGCGTAAACTCGTTGAATGCGTTCCCAATTTCAGTGAGGGTCGGAGGAAGGATTTGATCTCTGCCATTGCCCACGAGATTGAAGAGGTAAAAGGAGTAAAACTCCTTGATGTAGACCCGAATCAGGATTATAACCGGACCGTCATCACCTTTGTGGGAGAGCCGGAAGGGGTTCTGGAAGCCGCCTTCCAGTCCGCTCGGAAGGCTACAGAACTCATTGACATGCGAGTCCACAAAGGGGAGCATCCACGGATCGGAGCGACTGATGTCGTTCCATTCATTCCAGTCTCTCATTCCAGCATGAAGGAGTGCATCGGGCTCGCCCATCATTTCGGAAAGAGGATCGGGGAGGAGCTCTCCATTCCCGTTTATCTCTACGAGGAGGCAGCAACCCGTCCCGAGCGAAGTAACCTCGCCCACATTCGGAAAGGCGAGTATGAAGGACTTCCGAAAAAACTGCAGGACCCCGCATGGAAACCCGATTACGGACCCTCCACCTTTAACCCCCGTTCCGGCGCCACGGTCACCGGGGCGAGGGTCTTCCTCATCGCCTACAATGTCAATCTCAACACAAACGATAAGTCCATCGCACAGGAGATTGCCATGCGAATCCGGGAGAGCGGAAGACCTCTTCGGGATACTGAGGGGAAAATTCTGAGAGACGGACAAGGGAAAGCCCGGAGGATCCAAGGCTCCCTCAAAGCGGTGAAGGCAAACGGGTTCCTCCTGGAGGCCCACGACATCGCTCAGGTCTCCATAAACCTCACAAACTATGAAATCACCCCTCCCCATATCGCCTTTGAGGAGGTGAAGAAGGAGGCAGAGACCCTGGGGGTGGAAGTGGCGGGGAGTGAGGTTGTGGGGCTCATCCCCAAGGAGGCCCTCCTCATGGCGGGTCGCTTCAACTCTCGAGAGGAGGCCGGGGAGGAAGATCTCATCCAAAAGGCTGTCACCTATTTAGGACTCTCCCAGTTAGGTGAGTTTAAACCAGAAGAGAAAATCATCGAATTTCGAATTTAAATTTTGCCACAAAGACACAAAGGATTGAGAAGAAAAAACAATAAAATCTATTTTGAGCCTTTGTGGTTCCTGAAGTAAAAAAATGGAAAAATTTTTAGATCAACTTGCCTCCAAATCCCCTACCCCCGGTGGAGGGAGTGTTTCTGCCCTCATGGGGGCTCTGGGATTTGCTCTCCTCTCCATGGTCTGCCATCTCACCATCGGTAAGGAGAGGTATCGGGAAGTGGAAGAAGAGATGAGAAAGGTTATGAAGGAGACAGAGGAGGGTAGAAAGAGTCTCACCACCCTCGCCCGTGAGGATGCAAAAGCCTTTGAAGAGGTGATGGCTGCGTATCGAATGCCGAAGGGACAGGAGGAGAGAGAACCGGCAATACAAAAAGCCCTCCTCAAAGCCTGCCAAGTCCCCTTAGATGCGATGAGAAGGGCCTCTCGGGGTCTACATCTTGCCGAGATCTGTGCCTTAAAAGGGAATCGGAACGCCCTCTCCGATGTGGGTGTAGGGGCCCTCGCCTTCCAGGTGGCAGCCCGTGGAGCCGCCCTGAATATTCAGATCAACCTCACCTCCTTAAAAGAGAACCGAAAGGAGATCCAAAGCGAGATGGAGGAGATCCTGGGGAAGACTCAAAAGCTGGCGGAGAAGGTAGTTAGAGAGGTAGAAGAGAGCCTATCCTCATCATAATTTTCTTGACATTTACTTGATTTGGATTAGTATATAAAGATAAGGTGGTAATAGGAAGATCAGACGCTATATTTCATGAATATAGGCTGAGGGATAAATGTGTCTTAACTCACTGTAAACAGTGGAGATAAAATCCATTTGAGACTTCAGGAACTTGCTATTAGCGGAGATAGAGTCGTGAGGACCCCCTGAGATCGCTGAAAATCGCCTAAATGTAACAAAAAAATGGCAAGCGTAGCCGCGCTCAAAAAGAATGCAGCTCAGTACTCCTCAAAAGGAAAACATGAGGAAGCCGTAAAGGAGTACCAGAAGCTCTTAAAGATCAATGACAACGACCCGGGGATCCACAACCTCTTGGGAGATATCTATCTCAAGATGAGTAAAAGAGACTCGGCCCTGGATGAGTTTGAGCGGTCTGTGGAACTCTACACCGCAGATGAGTTTTACAGCAATGCAGTGGCTATTGCGAAGAAAGTCCTCCGCCTGGATAACAACCGGGCTGAAATCTACAAAGAGTTAGGTGAACTCTATGCCAAACAGGGCCTTTTGAGTGAAGCCATTACCAACATGATGGAGTACTCAGCTCGGAAGAAGGCGGTAGGTGCAATGGATGAGGTGTGCACCGCCTATCAGAAAGCCATTGAGTGGCAGCCAAAACGGGTAGACTTCCGAATGTCCCTTTCGGATTTGTATATCGTACAGAATAAACATGAGGATGCCATCCTGGTTTTGAAGGAAGTAGTCGATCTCTTCCGTGAACAAGAAAAGTTTGAAGAAGCAGAGGAAATTGAGACACGAATCCAAGACATCGGTGGTACGGTAGAAGAGGCCCCTTCTGTGGCGGTTCCCCCTACCGAGTCCATCCCCCCACCAGAGCCCTCCGAAATTTCCTCACCTCAAATGGAAGATATCCGTTTTGAGCAGATGGAGAGTGTAACTGACGAAGAGATAACGACTGAAGTTCCCATCCAAGAAGAGAAATCGGTGATCTCCGAAGAGAAAGAGGAGAGATTCAAGGGAGAAACTCTCCTCTCCCTAGATGAGTTGGATGTCGAAGAGAAGCCGAAAGAGGTGATCGAAGAGGTGGCATTTAAAGCACCTCCCCTGGAAGAGGAGCAACCAACCCCACCTGTAGGAGATTCGCAGATCACCGAAGGAGAAAATGAGATCCTCAAGGGAGATATTCTCCTCCCCCTTGAGGACATGGAGGTCGAGGAGAAGCCGCAAGAGAAGATCGAAGAGGTAACAACAGAAGCCCCCCTCCAAGAAGAGGAATCGAAGATCTCCGTTCCTCAACAGCCAAGCCCCCCAGCAGGAGAAAAGCGATTCCCCCTTTTAGAAGGTTCGCAGACCTCCGAAGGAGAAATGGCGACAGCCACCGTCGAGGAGAAGCCAGAGGGAGAAACTTCCTTCTCCTTCGACGAAACGATGACGGATGAGGAGGGGTCGGAAGGGACAGTAGAATCCGTCTTCAAGACCGCCCCCACCGATTTGGCGAGCTATGTAGAATTGGGAGATATGTGCCTCTCCATCGGTTCTGATGAAGAAGCCATTGAACATTTTTATACCGCAGCAGATGCCTACTTCAAGGAAGGCTCCCTCGAGAAGTCGAGAGAGATCTATATTCGAATTGCTCAACTTCTCCCCACAGAGTTGCGTTGTCGGCAGCAAAACCTTCGAATTGCAACACAGATTAAAAATCAGGAGTGGATGATTCAGACCCATTTAGATCTGGGTGAATGTCTCCTCGAAAGGGGAGAGGAGAAAGATGCCCAGACCATTTATCGGAATCTCCTCCAAATCGACTCCAAAAACCCCGTCGCATTAGAACGGGCAGGACCCCCTGCCGAGCCCGAAAAACCTGCCCAATTTGAGCCTGCCAAACCCCCAACCCCACCGGAGCAAGTAAAACCGACAGCCCCTGAAAAAGAAGAGAAGATCCCGATGAAAGATCTCCTCAAGACTCCGGTGATCGCGGATACCCTTTTAGAGGAATTCCGTGAGGGACTTGATCAGACCCTCGATAGAGGCGATTATAGCAGCCACTACGATCTGGGCATCACGTATAAGGAGATGGGCCTTATGAATGAAGCGATTGAGGCATTTCAAAAAGCCTCTGAAGGAGAGAAGGAAAATCTGAAAGCCCTCGAAATGCTCGGTCTCTGTTATCTGGAGAAGGGGGAGATGGAGTCGGCCGCTTTCCACCTCATTCAGGGAATCCGTCTTGAGGGTCATTCCCCTGAGGAGACCATCGGACTTCAATATCACCTCGGGGGTGCATATGAAAAGATGGGACAAAAATCAAAAGCCCTTGAGGCCTATCAGGCAGCAGCCAAAGTGGACCCCAACTTCCAGGATCTCCCGAAAAAGTTGGCCTCTCTCCAACAAGAAACAACCGGTGTGATAAAGCGGGAGAAGAAACGTCGGGAGAAGATCAGTTATGTATAATTACTAAGAGTAACAGTCTGCAATTGCAGTAGTCCCGCCACGGGCGTGACCACTGCTCCCTGCGCTCCGTCGCCATAGCTTTGGAGCGTCGGCGACCACTACCACTGAAAAACCATGGATTATGAAAATTTTTATGGGCTGAAGGAGCACCCCTTCACCAGTTCCCACGACGAACGCTTCTATTATGACAGTCCCCAGCACTCCAAGGCCATCATGAAACTCACCCATGCTGCAGAGACGATGGTAGGGCTTGGAGTCCTTTTGGGAGATGTTGGAGCAGGAAAGACCACCCTTGCACGAAGGATTCTCCATCTTCTCTCCAACCGGAAGGATTTTGAGACCGCCCTCCTGGTCATGATCCACTCCGAGATCTCTCCCTTCTGGCTCCTACGGAAGATCGCTCTCCAGTTCGGTGTGGAAGTTTCAGAACAAGATCGGACCGAAATCATCCCCCGCCTCTATGAACGTCTTGCCCAGCTCAATGAGAATGAGAAGAAGGCAGTTGTCCTCATTGATGAAGCAAATATGCTCCAGAAACGAGAGATAATGGAGGAACTTCGAGGACTCCTCAATATCGAGGTTCCTGAAGGCCATCTCCTGACCTTCCTCCTCTTCGGTCTTCCAGAGATGGAGAAACACTTGAAACTTGATGAACCCCTTGTCCAGCGAATTGGCATCCGATGTATTTTAGAGCCCCTCACTCCGGAATCCTCAAAAGGATACATCCTCCACCGTCTTAAGGTAGCGGGAAAAGATGGCACAATCTTCTCGGAAAA
>JADFOU010000141.1 GCA_022562655.1 candidate division TA06 bacterium | reverse complement strand
GGGTAAGACAGTGGCAGTAGCAGTAGCAGAAGCAGGGGAAAGACAGTGACAGTTGCAGTTGCAGTAGAGCAGTGGAATTAAGGAATCAATCATATGCGAACGCAAATATCAGATTCCCTCCTTCTCTCTTGAAAGATGTCTTAGCTTTTGATATATTCATTCTGATGATTAAAAGCATCCAATGGCGAGGGAATGGGGTGCGAATCATTGATCAGACCCGTCTCCCTGAGGAGCTGGTCTATTTAGACCTCAAGACCGTGGAGGAGATGGTGGAGGCGATTCTCACCCTCCGGATCCGGGGTGCCCCTCTTCTCGGTGTGGCGGGGGCCTTTGGGGTGGTATTAGCCGCTTCCAACCATCATTCGATTGAGGAGGCAATCCGACTTCTCACATCTACTCGTCCCACAGCAGTAAACCTCTTCAAAGCCCTCGAGAGGATGCGGAGGGTTTCAAATCTTTCTTCAAGGTCCAAACTTAAAACTCGCCTACTTGAGGAAGCTCTCGCGATAGAGAGAGAGGACGAAGAGCTCTGTCGGAGGATCGGTGAGAATGGTCAGGTCCTCTTGGGAGAGAAGATGAACATCCTCACCCACTGCAACACGGGTCTCCTGGCAACCGCTGGATGGGGAACCGCCCTGGGAGTGGTCTACGCCGCAAAGTCCAAAGGGAAGGAGATGAAAATCTACGTTAGTGAAACAAGACCTCTCTTGCAGGGTTCCCGCCTCACCGCCTGGGAACTGAATCAGAACGGAATCCCCGTCGTACTTCTCTCTGAAGGGGCTTCCGGTTCCCTCTTGAAAAAGGGTGGGGTGGATGCCATCATCGTCGGAGCAGACCGGATCGTTCAGAATGGGGATGTGGCCAATAAAATTGGAACCTATCCCCTCTCCTTATTAGCCAAAGAACATCGAATCCCCTTCTATGTCGCGGCTCCCAGTACTACCTTTGACCCCTCTCTCCAGACAGGGGATGAGATTCCCATTGAGGAGAGGGGTGGAGAGGAAATAAAGGAGATCTTTGGACACCGAGTGGCTCCTGAGGGTGTTGCAGTCTATAATCCCGCTTTTGACATCACCCCTTCCGACAAGATCACCGCCATCATAACCGAAAAAGGCATACTTTACCCTCCTTTCCAGGAATCGATACAGAAAATGAATTTTGGAACCACGAGATTACACGAGATTAACACAGAGAAAAAAATCATATTAAAAATCAGGGTTTAGTCAACGACAATGGATCTTGACAAAATTTTCTTGTGTACAATATAACAAAGAATAATCTCGTGAAAATCTGTGAAATCTCGTGGTTACAATTTTGAAGTCAGTGGATCTCTCTATCATCATCGTCACATGGAATAATGAAGAGACCATTGGAGAGTGTTTGAAGTCCATCCTGAGGAATGAGGAAAATATGAACCAGAAAGAAATGGAAATATTTCTAATCGACAACGCATCTTTAGACAGCACAGTGGAAAAGATCAATAATATCAGCAATCAGCAATCAGCGATCAGCATTCAGGTCACAAAGAATCTTGAAAATTACGGATTCGCCCGGGCAACCAATCAGGGCCTGAAAATGGCAAAAGGCCGCTATCTTCTCTTATTAAATCCTGATACGATCCTTTCGAATCATGCCCTTGAAAAGATGGTGGACTGGCTGGAGAGGAGAAGGGACGCAGGCGTTCTGGCACCCCAACTCTTGACACTTCAAGGTGAAGTTCAGTTTTCGTGCAGGGAGTTCCCCACATATCAAAACATCCTCTGGGAGCTTACAGGAATTCCCCAACTCATTCCTCGAACCAGCCGCTGGAAAATGGGTTATTTTGATCACAAGACGGAACGGGAAGTCGATCAACCCATGGCTTCTTGCTTTTTGGTAAGAAGAGATGCTCTTGCAGATGTGGGTTTCAAACCTGACCCTGACTCAGAGGTTCAATTCCTGGATGAAAGTTTTCCACTTTATTTCAATGACGTAGACTTCTGCTATCGAATCAGGAATTCATCGAGGAGGTGGAAGATCGTTTTTTCCCCCATAGCCCAGGTCATTCATCACAAAGGATTCTCAACGAAAAAGATTGGGACAAAACAGATATTCACCCTCCACCTTTCCATGATTCAATTCTTCAGAAAGTACAGGAGGAATAGATTTTTCTTACCGATCCTTACTTTTCTTCTCCTCGTAACGGCAATCCTTAGAATCGTTGTTAGAAGTCTGTTGTCAGTATTCAGTCTGTCCGAAAACAGAAAACGTAAAACTGAAAACTGAAAAAATGGAGACCGATTTTTTAGTCATTGGAAGCGGGATTGCAGGGCTCACTTTCGCACTCAAGGCGGCTGAGTTTGGCGAAGTTGCCATCATTACGAAAAAAGAAGAGGCGGAGTCCAATACCAACTACGCCCAAGGAGGGATTGCCGCAGTCTTTGGGAAAAATGACACCTTCGACCTCCATATCCAGGATACCCTCAATACCGGTTCCGGTCTCTCCAATGAGAAAGCTGTCCGAATGATGGTGAAAGAAGGACCGAGGCTTGTCCGGGAACTTGTCGATTTAGGCGTCACTTTCACACGGGAGAGAGACACCTTTGACCTCTGGCAAGAAGGGGGACATTCCCGAAATAGGATCATCCATGCTCGGGACCTCACTGGCCGAGAGATTGAAAATGCCCTAATCTCCCGGGTTAAGGAGAATCCAAGGATCACTACCTTTGAAAATTATTTAGCCATTGACCTCTTGGTAGAAGAAAAAAGGAAGAGTCGATGTGGAGGAACACTGATCTTCATCACATCGACAGGCGAGACTGAATCTTTCTATGCTAAAGTTACAATCATTGCTACCGGCGGTATCGGACAGGTCTATCTCCATACCACCAACCCTCGAATCGCCACTGGAGACGGGATCGCTATGGCGTATCGTGCAGGAGCCCAGATTGCCAATATGGAATTTGTCCAGTTTCACCCCACTTCCCTCTTCGCCCGAAAGAACCAGGAACGATCTCTTCTCATCTCTGAAGCGGTTCGGGGAGAGGGGGGGATCTTGAGAACTCGAAAGGGGACCCCCTTCATGGAGAAATACTCGGAGGAAGGGAATCTCGCCTCCAGGGATATAGTGGCGAGAGCGATAGACTCCGAACTCAAAAAATGGGGCGATGAGTATGTCCATTTAGACCTAACACATCTTCCAGCTCGTCGGATCCGCGAGCAATTTCCAAACATCTATAAGGCCTGTCTCGGCTATGGGATTGATATTACTGTAGAGCCCATCCCCGTTGTCCCTGCCGCCCACTACACTTGTGGAGGGATTCTTACCGACTTAGAAGGAAAGACTTCCATTGAAGGGCTCTATGTTGCAGGAGAGGCTGCCTGCACTGGTGTCCACGGTGCCAATCGTCTGGCAAGTAATTCCCTTTTGGAGGCATTGGTCTTCGCCGAACGGGCCTTCAAAAGTAGTCTCAAATACATCCAGAAGAAGATTCAAGATGACAAGGCTGGAGGATTGCAGGATTCAATCTCTCAATTTTCACATCTTCAAATTTCCGCATCTTCAAATCCTCTTCCGGATGCCATCATCCTATCCCATCTACGGGAGGAGATTCGCCGTCTCCTCTGGGACTATGTGGGGATTGTCCGTTCTACTCCGCGATTAGAGAGAGCAAAACGGGAGATCTCTGCTATACAGGAAGAAGTGGAGGAACTTCTCAAAACTTCCGCAACTACCTCGGACCTCATCGAACTTCGGAACATTGCGACCATTGCTGAACTCATTATACAGAGTTCCCTGACTCGGAAGGAATCTCGGGGGCTCCACTACAATACCGATTATC
This sequence comes from candidate division TA06 bacterium, assembly GCA_022562655.1. Classification (GTDB taxonomy): domain Bacteria; phylum Hydrothermota; class DG-26; order E44-bin18; family JADFOU01; genus JADFOU01. The sequence continues at coordinate 2,038 of JADFOU010000141.1, read as the reverse complement.
CCGACCGAGACGACCGTATCTGGGGAAGAAACACCCTTTTGTCACGGAAGTAGCAGTATGCAGTAGCAGTCTGCAGTAGCAGTTGCAGTTAACTTCTACTGCCACTGTCTTAACTGCTTCTGCCAACTGCTACTGTCTTAACTGCTTCTGCCATCTTCCACTGCGACTGATGTTTACTTCTACTGTTTTTCCCTGCCAACTGCTACTGCCACTGCGCTCCGTCGCGCCCCGCCGCCGAAGCTATGGGGCATAGGTGACCAAAGCTATGGCCCGGCCTTCGCAGCCGCGCTCCGTCGCCAAAGCTTTGGAGCATCGGTGACTTCGGCGGAGTTGGCAGCGTCGGCGACCAACTTAAGTTTTTGACCCAATAGCTTCACAGATGTTTGAATACCCATCTCTTTCCAAAAGCCTCTTTAATTCTCGATTGATCTTTTTGACAATAGACGGCCCTTCATAGATGAGTCCCGTATAGATCTGGATCAAAGAAGCCCCCGCCTGAATCTTTTCGTATGCATCCTCTCCTGTCGCCGACCCTCCCACTCCGATAATCACCATCCTACCCTGTGCTTTGCGATAAAGATACCGAATCACCTCCGTTGCCCTCTCCCGAAGGGGAGGACCGGTCAATCCTCCTTTCCCCAAGGGGGATCGTTCCGATATCTCCTGGTAGGAATGGTTCGAAGTAGAATTGGTGGCTATTAATCCAGTGATTCCATACTTCAAGGTGACCTCAACAATATCATCCAATTCCCCCCTGGAGAGGTCCGGGGAAACCTTAACAAATAAGGGTTTTGGAGGAAGCCCCATTTCTTTTGCCAGTCTTTCATTTTCTTCCTTGAGCCCCCCAAGGAGGCTTCCGAGTATCTCTTTCCGCTGGAGAGTTCGGAGGTTAGGGGTGTTGGGAGAGCTCACGTTGATGGCAAAGTAATCCCCGTATTCAAAAAGTTCTCTCAAAACCTGTCGGTAATCCTCCTTTGCTTCCTCTATAGGGGTCTCCCGATTCTTTCCAATATTGATGCCGATGGGAATTCTCCTTTGAGACTTCTCTGCAAGTCTCTTTTTCACTTCCCTCATCCCATCATTGTTAAACCCCATCCGATTGAGAAGGGCTCTCTCTCGTCGGAGTCGAAAAAGGCGTGGCTTTGGGTTCCCTTCCTGAGGCTGGGGAGTAACGGTTCCGATCTCCGTAAAACCGAACCCAAGACAGTGGACACGATCCAGCAGCTCCCCACTCTTATCAAACCCTGCTGCCAAACCAATGGGGTTCTCAAACTCCATTCCCCTACTCTTGAGTTTGGCTCGGGGGTCCTGGAGATCTATGATTCCGCTGAGGGTGACTCTCAAGGAGGGGTGGCTGTATCGATACATTTTTGAGAGAAAAAATCGGAGAACGGGGTTTTTGAGAAGGGAAAAGGTTCGCTCGTGAATAAATTCGGGGGGAAAAAGGAAGAGGAGAGGTCGTAACCATTGATAGACCATACAGGAAGGAGTATACACTCCACTTGCTTTTCTGTCAAACCGAAAATCCAATCCGGTAGTTCATTTTGTCCTTGCAATAGGGAGATCATCATGGTAAAATTAAGAAGACTTGCAATCACAAAGGAGGTTGAGGTGACTCTATTTTTGAAACTCCTGCCAGGAATTCTTCTTTTGGCTCTCCTCGGATGTAAAGTTGAAGAGGAGAAGGCTTTCTCTGAAGAAGAAACCGTGAGACCCTCTCTAATAGAGGAAAAGGCCATGACGACACCCTCAGAAGAGAAGACTGTAATAACCTCTTCAGGTCTCCAGTATGTGGATCTCGTGCAAGGGACTGGGTCAGCCCCTAAACCCGGTGAGACTGTTGTGGTTCACTATACGGGCTGGCTGGAGAACGGAACGAAATTCGACAGTTCAGTAGACCGAGGCGATCCTTATGAGTTTGTCCTGGGGTTTGGGCAGGTCATCCAGGGTTGGGATGAGGGGATTTCCACAATGATCGTGGGAGGAAAGCGGAAATTGATTGTCCCTCCCGAATTGGGCTATGGCGCCAAAGGATTCG
>JADFOU010000140.1 GCA_022562655.1 candidate division TA06 bacterium | reverse complement strand
CTTCCCCGACGCTCCCAGATCGGTTGCCGTCGTCTCTAAGATCTGATCGATTCTTACGGGAGAGAGCGTAGGTCTCCTAGAAAGCATCAGGGCAACCGTCCCTGAAACATGGGGGGTCGCCATCGAGGTGCCACTCAGAAAGGAATAACTTGAATCAGTGAAGGCATCAAGGGATCGGATATTCACCCCCGGAGCAGAGAGATCCGGTTTGAAGAGTCCGGGAGGATAAGGATAGTCATTAAAGGGGCTGGTCGTATCCCAGGTCACGGGTCCCGGATTCGAAAACCAGGCGATCTGGTCTGTGCTGTCCGTCGCACCGATAGAGACCACATCAGAGAGCCCTCCCGAAATCGGCTGGTCTGGGTTCAACCAGGGGGGTGGCACATTTGCAGGGCAACGGATGGCATAGGGCGGAAAATTGATCCCCCGCTCATTCCCCGCCGCCACAACCATCACAATCCCAGCCAGACCCACATTGGTGCAGTTTGTCCGCCACGTCGCCATCCGGGGGTTCCAAGCAACATAAAATCCAAGAGACATACTGATGATATGGGCACCGTTTGAGGGGGAGAGGGGAGGGCTTACAGCAAATTGCATTGCATCCCACCACTGATTCTCCGCAACTGAATCCGCAATGATCCTGACCCGGAGGCACATTACCTGGGCATCTGGGGCGACCCCGGTGGTATCTCCTGCTGTCCCATCCCCTGCGATGATTCCTGCCACATGGGTTCCATGACCGCTAGGGCTATTATCTATGGGATCATTGTTATCCAACTCAAAATTCCAACCATGGTTTGGGTAGTTGGCGTCTGTCCAGAGGTGGTCTGACAGGTCTACATGGTTATAGTTTACTCCTGTGTCAATCACCCCTACCACAACCCCCTGCCCTGTATTCCCCATTGCCCAGACTGCCGGGGCATTGATCCGGGTCACCCCCCATTCAAGGGTCTGAATCCTAGGCTCTTCCACCTGTCCATTCTGAGGCTTCAAGAGACCTCCGGGCATCAGGTCATACTCGATATAATGGACCTCTGGCCTCTCGTGAAGGGCTTCGATAGCACCTTTTGTGAGACGTCCGTGAACGGCATTGATGAGCCAGAACCCCTTCACCCCTTCCGCCTCCCCCAGAGACTCCCACCAGGAGAGTTCTGCCAAAAGCCCTGCCTGTTGGGTCTCTGTAAACCGTTTCAATTCCTCCACCACCACCTTCCGCCACTCCTCTTTTGTAAACCCGACCGTCAATGTCCTAATGGCTTCTGGATTCACCTGCTCTTTCAAGACGATATTGACCGGAATCTTCTCTTCAGTCAACTCCCTTTCGAGGATCTTCTGAAGATCCGGTCCGATCAGGGCTCTTGCCTCACCTCCGGTGAGTAGAACCCCCATCACCACAAAACCTACGAACTTTTTCATCTTCCTCTCTTCTTATTATTAGGGTGCCTTGTTACTTAACTCTACCAGAATTCACTCCAAGGGTCAAGTCAATAATAGATCTTCCTTAAGAGATCCAAGGGACCCGGAACCCTTCAGGGCTGGATAAATAAAATCCGAAATTCAAAGCAGTACAATAAAGGCAAATCGCAACTATTTAGATACCCAAATGTTATGGCAAGTTCCAAATTCCAATCATCTAATACTCCTTCGCCCGAAGATGGAAATTCGTCAGAGATCTTCGATTCCAAACATCAGGTTTACTTTGATATCTGTGATTGGAAATTAAAGTAATGGAGAGGAACGATTTACCATCGGGCAGCTCCCTTTTGTCTCCATCCATCCAAACCCGCCACAAAGAAAAAACCCCTCAACGGTTCTCTCAACCGTTGAGGGGAGTTCAAGACCTCAATGATTAACGAAGAATGACCACTTTCCTCGTTTGAGATTTACCCCTCATCTCAAGTTTTAAGAAATAAATACCCGTTGGAAGGAGAGACCCTGACTCATCCCTCCCCTCCCAGGAGACGGTAATGGGGGATTCGTCACCGGAGAGCAGAGAGTTCCCATCCACCAAAGTCCTCACCGCTCGTCCTGTGATATCGTAGATCTTAAGGGAGACTTCCCTCCTGGATTTTCCTCCTGAGGCGGATTGGCCATCTGCTGGGAGGGAATAGTGAATCGTGGTGGAGTGGTGGAAGGGGTTAGGCTCGATGTGAAGGGATACGGATATGAAACTTCGTATTGGAGACTCCCTCTCTTCAACAATACCAATGGCTGGTGGTGTATAAACTGTATCCAAATCCGAATCTGGACAAATACCCCCATCCGGAGAGAGCAAGAAACATGTAATCACGTATGTAGCACTATCCCCAGGAGGGACAGTCCAGGGGGCGAAAGAAAACTGCAGGGTCTCAGCCAGAGCAATGCAGGTTGTGTCAACAAATATCGTATCGCTATACCCAATGATGAGACACACTGCCTCGAAGGTCTCGTCCACGTTACCGCAGTTCGAAATGTTTACCACGGGGGTGTAAGTGGAATCAGGATAGACCGTATCGGGAAGAGGAACAACAGAGATCCCCAGATCATGAAGGATGGTATCGGAAAGGGCTTCCAGGAGAGTGGTTGCAGAATCTCCTGTGAATCCTCCAATAATGAAGAGGAGGCTCTCAGCCGCTACAAAAGCCTGGGTGTAAGTGACTGGATTGGGTTTATCGGGAAGCCTCTCCCAGAGGTTACAGCGGGGATTTAAGCGGTAGGTCTCTTCACGGACAAAACCATCTCCACAGGAATCCCCGAGATGGATATAGAAGAACCCATTCAAGGCGGCTCCGGCACCCCTTTGGGTCTCAAAAGGGAGGTTTGCCATTCCCGTCCAGGAGATGGTAGTTGGATTGAGGGGATCAATAGTCCCTTTTTCCGTGGAACGGAGGCAAGGTCCGATACCCACCCTTCCCATGGAGACGATGATCTCATCTCCGATGATGCCACTGGCATGGGATTTCCTGGCTTGGATGAACCCATCGACTTGGTCCCACGGAGTCCAGGTATCCAATAACGGATCATAGATCTCCACATCCTTGAGGACGATCCCTGGATTGGGCGATTTGATCCCTCCCAAAACATAGAGAAGTGTATCTCGCCAGGCTACGGCGGTGTGAGACTTTTTCGGAGTCGGCATGGGGGCCATCGTAGTCCAAGTATCCCCTACTGGGTCATACTCCTCACACCGATTGAGAAAAGAGAGGGTATCCGTATCCTCACCCCCGATCACATAGATCTTCCCTCCCACTACGGCTGCCGCCATCTTCCTTCGAGGTCCTCCTGGCATAGGCGTTTTAAAAGCGAAGGAGTCATTGGCAATGTCATATTCAATGCAGAGATCTAAAACACTCGTCCCATCCGTCCCTCCAAAGAGATAGATCTTCCCTAAGGACTCCACATAGACAGCTGCGTGATCATAGATTCCCAGAGGAAGTGGAGCAAAGGAGGTGAGCCACCCAGCATTCCAAGAGGTTTTCGGCTCCTCCAAAACCTGTGATGACTCTCCCAGTCCCGACGTGAAGAAGGATGAGGCAATCACCATCCACGATACAAGACGAGTCTTCTCCATAATTCACCCCCTATCCTTTAAGATTGATCTGTTTATATCGGATGAAGGATTCTAAACCAATTCCGAAGATTCGTCAAGTTCCTCTCGAAAGATTTGTGTAATGGTAGGATGACACCGAGAGTTCTTTAAGCCTCACTCGGCGGCATAAAATCTTCTAAGTCCACACCCAGGGATTCCACGACCCGATTGAGATAGTTAAACATGGCAGCAATATGGACTGTTTCCAGGATGTCCTCATCGGAAAGCCCCGCTTTCCGCAAACCCTCCACATCCTCTTTCCTCATACGATTCGGAGTTCGTGTCAACTTCTCAGAGAATTCAAGCATCGCCTTCGTCTTCTCATCGATATCTGCTGTGCGGTAATCTCGCTTGATAGACTCCACCATGGGGAGGTCCATCTTTCCCTGGTGATGGAGATCATAGGCATGGGCCTCAGTGCAGTAGTGGCATTCATTCATGTTCGAGACGACGGTAGCAATCATCTCCTTTTGGTCACGGGAGAGACCCGAAGGCCTTTGGACGGTGGCTAAATAGACTGCCATGGAAGCCCACATCAGCTCGGGTTTGATGGAAGAGACCTTGATCACATTCCACACCCATCCTGCTCGTCTCTTCGCCTCTTCAAATTGCTCCTTCACTTTTCCCGTCGCCTCTTCTTCTGAAATCGTTTGAATCCAAGCCATGACGCCTCCTCGTTCAATGAATCGGAATTTGATCCATCTTACCCCCCCTCCCTATAAAAGTCAATCCCTTTTCCCTTGACAGAGTATAGGAAAGGGGATAATATCGATTGATGATGAAGAGACGATGTATACCATGGGTCATTTTCCTTCTTTTTCATTCCTCCCTCTCTCCTCGTGTGGTGGATCGGATCGTTGCCATTGTGGGAACAGAGGTGATCACTGAATCCGAACTCGTAGAAAGACTCTTCCTCAACCTCCCACAGAAGGAGACCCACTCGGATTCTTATCAGGCTGAGGTCTTGAATGGAATGATTGAGGAGAAACTCCTCCTTGTCCAAGCGAAGGCGGAAACGATCGAGGTAGATCCAAAGGAGGTAGAGACAGCCCTCAACAATTCCATTGAGGAGATCAAAAGCCGTTTCCCCTCGGAGGAAGCCCTTGAGACAGAACTGGCGAAAGAGAAGCTCAACCTGGAAGGTCTCAAGGAACGCTACCGCAAAAAAATTCGGGATCAATTGTTGGTCCAGAAATGGGTCCAGGAAAAAATCCAGAGGAAGATCACTGTCTCTGATCTGGAAGTTCAACTTTTCTACGAGAAGCATCCAGATTCCATCCCCCCTCTTCCTGAACAGGCCACCCTATCCCATATTCTCATCGTGATCCTCCCATCCGAAAAGACGGAGAAGAAGGTTCAAGATCGACTTTTAAGGATTTCCGAGAGTCTGGGAAAAGGGGAACCCTTTGCCAGTCTTGCCCGGCGATACTCTGAAGACCCTGCCAATGCAAAGAAGGGGGGCGACCTCGGGTTTTTCAGAAGAGGCGAAATGGTCAAGGAGTTTGATGAAGCCGTCTCTCAGTTGAAGCCAGGAGTGATTGCTCCCTTCCGGTCTCGCTTTGGCTATCACCTGGTGGAGGTCCTGGAGAGAAAGGGAGATGAGGTTCATGCCCGTCACATCCTCCTTCAAGTCCTTCCCTCGAAAGAGGACACCCTCATCGCACGGAAACGGATTGCGGCAGTTCGGGAAAAGGTTCTTGTAGGACAGGACTTTGGCGAACTCGCTCGACAGCACTCCGATGACCTGGAGACAAGGAATGATGGGGGAATTTTAGGAGTTTTTAGCCTTCAAGATATCAATCCATTCTTCAAAGAGGCGGTCGTGGATCTAAAGGTGGGTGAAGTGACACCTGTCATCAAGAGCCCCTATGGATTCCATCTCATCAAACTCGTTGACCGCCAGGAGGCAAAGACCCTTACCTTTGAGGAGATCAAGGAGAACCTGCGAAATTATCTTGTGAATAAACGGATAGAGAAGGCCTACCAGAAGTGGGTGGAGGATTTAAAAAAAGAGATCTATGTAGAGACGCGGTTGAACTAATCCCCTTTCTTCTTCCCCCTGTAGTAAAGGGGGAGAGAGGGGGAGTTGAATTTCCCATTTAACCATCACCATTCAACCAATTACCAAGAAAAGGAGAGATGGCCGAGTCCGGTTGAAGGCGCACGACTCGAAATCGTGTATCCCTCACGGGATCGTGGGTTCGAATCCCACTCTCTCCGCCATTCCTTATTCAATCCTTAGGCTCTTCCCTTCACCAACGTTTGACAACGCCGCCGAGTCCGATGCGACGGTTCCACCGACCCTCGGCTCGCCTTCTTTGTGCGCTGTGCGCGCAATC
>JADFOU010000139.1 GCA_022562655.1 candidate division TA06 bacterium | reverse complement strand
CTGGCGATGGGAACCCCGATGACCGGAATGTCTGTGAGGCTTGCAATAAATCCAGGGAGATGTGCAGAATATCCTGCCCCGGCAATGATCACCCGAACCCCCTTCCCTTTTGCCTCCTTTGCATATTCCATCGTCTTGTCAGGACTTCTGTGAGCAGATGAGACAATCATCTCACAGGGAATTTCCAGTCCTTTCAAGACTTCTTCGGCTCCCTTCATCACCTCCTTATCCGATTCACTCCCCATTACAATGGATACGATTGGCTTTGCCATCTTTTTGGTTATATGGTTAAATTGTTAAATAGGAGCGAAAAACCAAAAACAACCTTTCCGTATATGTGTTGACTTCACCTTCCTTTTAACCAGTCACCATTCAACCATTTAACTTACTTAAAGTCAAAAGTCCTTTTGCTCCAATATCCCTTCGATAAACCATCCCCTCAAAATGGATCTTCTCCACGGCCGAATAGGAGTTTTGAATCGCTTCTTCTAAATCTACACCTACGCCTGTGACACCCAGCACCCTCCCTCCATGAGTGAAGAATTTGTGATCTTCAGTTCTCGTGCCCGCGTGAAAAAGACTCACGTCTTTCATCTTCTGGACTTCCTCCAGTCCTTGTATCACTTTTCCCTTTTCATAACTTCCCGGATACCCTTTGGAAGCCAAGACGACACAGACAGCCGATCGGTTGGACCACTGCAAATTGATTTGATGGAGTCTTCCTTCACAGACAGCGATCATAATCTCTACAAGATCGGTCTCCAAGAGGGGAAGAATTGCCTGGGTCTCTGGGTCCCCAAATCGGCAGTTGAATTCCAGAACTTTCGGACCTTCCTCGGCGATGATCAAGCCGGCATAAAGGACGCCTTTGTAGGGTCTCCCTTCTTCAGCCAGACAAAAAATTGCTGGTTTCAGGATCTCCTCTTCTATTCTTTTGAGCATCAGGTCGTCGAGGTAAGGCGCTGGGGCATAGGCGCCCATCCCTCCGGTGTTGGGTCCCTGATCTCCATCATAGATGGGTTTATGGTCCTGAGCAGGGAGAGTAGAGAGAATCCCTTCTCCATCCGTAAAGGCAAAAACCGAAGCCTCTTCCCCTTCCAAATACTCCTCTACCACGATCTCCCTCCCCGCATACCCGAAGACCCTCTTCACCAGAAAGTCTTCGACCGCCTTTAAAGCCGTATCCAACTCTTTAGCCACGATCACCCCTTTCCCGGCAGCAAGACCATTCGCCTTGATGACGATAGGGGCTCCCCTCTCTTGGATGTAGCCAATCGCCCTCTCACGATCAGTGAAGGTTTTGAATTCCCCAGTCGGAATATTGTACTTCTCCATCAATCCCTTCGCAAAAACCTTTGACCCTTCAATCTCCGATGACTTCTCAGAAGGCCCAAAAATATTCAAGCCCCGTTTCTCAAATTCATGAACGATCCCAAGCGTGAGAGGGAGTTCGGGTCCCACCACAGTGAGGTCAATCTGATTTTTTTCGGCGAAATCAACAAGGGAAGAAATATCTTTTGATTGGATCGCCACGCACTCCGCCAGTTGTCCCATTCCCCCATTCCCCGGTGCTGCGAAGACCTTCTCCACCCGAGGACTCTGGGCGATCTTCCAGACGAGGGCGTGCTCTCTTCCTCCACTGCCGATCACCAGAATCTTCATCTTTCCGTCATCCGTGTAGCGTTGCCACTTCCGCCTGAGGCGGACAACGAGGGTTCGTCCTTAGAGCCCTGAATCAAGCTCAGGGGAGGACACTACCGAGTCACTCTTTTCCAGCCCCCCAAGGACCTTCCGGACGACTGGATTGTTAGGATCGTCAATGTGGATGGTAAAGCCGGTCGAGAGGAAGAGGGAGAGGGGTCCCATCCATACCTCACCATCTGGGAGACCCGAACCAAGCCGGGGATAGCCTTCTACGATCTTGACGCCTTTTCCCTCGAGATCTTCCAATACCATCTCCAAGAGTCGACGAGCCACACCTCGCTTTCGGTAGGAGGGGTCAACTGCGAAGCAGGTAATGGAAGTGACATCGTCGTGAGCACTTTTGGCGTAAGGACTTATTCTATTCAACTTCTCAAAATAAGATCGGTGTCCTACCTGGCACCACGCTACTACTTTTCGATCCTCATAGAGGAGATACCCTGTGCTGCCGTTCTTCTGGACAAGATCCCTTTTACGAGCATTCAGATCCTCTGGCTCTACCTTTCCCCACGCCTCATTTGAACCTGAAAATTCCCAATACATACAGTGGCATCCCTGGAAGTTGCTGGGTCGCTCAAAGAAGGCATGGAACTCTTCAAGAGTGGACGCATCAAGACACCGAAGTTCGTAACCCATAATGAATTCCTATATTAAAATTAACACAACCCTATTCCAAAATCAAGGAAAATAAACCCCGCACAAGCAGGGTTTAAAAGAAATCCGTTACAGTTTCTCGTAGAGGATTGATTTGATCTTACGGTGTGCGACGAGCCACCCGACTACGAAGATCTGTAGGACTCAACTACTCGTTAACCAGACCTATCAGCAGGGGAAAACAAGTGTAGAAGAGTAGAAGAATAAAAGGCCTGCGAAGCAGAATGGGAGAAAACCCTTAAAACTTGACCTTGGGAGCTTCACGCTGGGTGGTCTCTTCCAGTTCGAAGAATTCTCCCTGGTGAAAGCTGAACATCCGGGCGATCACATTACTCGGCGCTTTCTCTATCTGGTTGTTCAGTTTGAGGGTTGTGTCATTGTAGAACTGACGGGCGAAGGAAACCCGGTTCTCGGTTGAAGTGAGTTGCTCCTGGAGTTCGAGGAAATTTCGGTTCGCCTTCAGGTCCGGATAGTTTTCGACAACGGCAAAGAGAGAGCGGAGAGTCTGGGACAAAAAATTCTCTGCCTTGGCTTGATCCGCAACTCCTGAAGCGTCTACTGCCTGCTGGCGTGCCTTGGTCACGTTCTCCAGGGTCGCCCGCTCGTGCTGGGCATATCCCTTTACCGTGTTGACCAGATTGGGGATGAGGTCATACCTCCTCTTCAACTGGACATCGATCTGGGACCAGGCGTTTTTCATCTGGTTCCTGAAGCCAATGAGCCTGTTATAGGCGAAGACCGCCCACAGGGCGATGAGACCTATAATGATCATAGGGATCCAACCTGCCATTTTTTCCTCCTTTCTTTATGGGTTCGTTATCGATTCATGACTTCGACTTTTCTCGACAAGCATTTGAAGTAGTGAGAGTTCCTCCGAGTCAAACCAGATCCAATTACAGCGTCGACATCGATCAACGAGAATAAAATACTGGTAGGAGTAGAAGTTTCGGAACATTTTCTGTTGACACTTCGGACAGAGGAGATGGGAATCCTCGTCTTGTCCAGGAAGGGTGGGACGCTTCAGTCTCCGGTGTTCTCGTGATTCCCATTGACCTGCCCACTTCCGCTGTTCAGGGGTAAACCCTTTCTCTTCGCGGGCAAGAATCCTTGGGAGCCTCTCATTCCTGACAAGGGTACCTCTACAGAAGATACACCGGAGAACGTAAACCCCCTCGTAGTCCGATACTCTTAATTCCTGTTTACACCTCGGACAGCATAGGGATTGCCCTTCCGGTGAGAATTTTGAGAGTGGAGGAGCGGAAGGAAGCCGACTTTGGAAAAGGCTTGTCAACAGGGGCTCCTCCGATGCCTTCTGGAACCCCTCGTTCCCCTCCTGGGAGACCCAAGTGGCAGGGGAGAACCAGTTAAATCCTGTTAGTTCTCCAATTCCAAAGGGTCCCTCCCATTTCCCTTCTCGATAAACCATCCATCGGGGGATCTTCTCAATCTCCTTCGCCGCTTCTCTACGCTCTTGTGCTTCCTCAATTGTCTTGCGGAGAGCTGAAAGGGGGGTACGGGCCTGATTGAGAAGTGCAAAGATTCGCTTCCGGATAGGCGGATGAGTAGAAAAGAGGTCGGCGACCTTGCCCTCTTTCTCATCGAGCCATTTTTCTTCCGGATTCACCAGGAAAAGGGGAGCCAATTCATCACTGACAAACCCTTTTCCTCTCCAGGATCTGGAGATCTTGTAGAGGGCTTCAGCAAGACCGAGAGGATTCCGGGTGAGCTGAACGGCTGTAGCATCTGCCAGATACTCCCGTTCCCGGCTGAGCGCCATCTTCAAGAGGAGTCCACCCATCTTCACTACCCAGAGGGCACCTGTCCAAATGATGACTGCAAAGGGGTATACGGTAACCCTACCGCGGAGACTTCGGACTCTTACCGGTATTCCCGCTCCGCCGCCCATCATGGATGGTGTCATCTCGATCAACTGGGCGAAAACAGCAAAGAGGGAGCAAACGATAGTATTGATGATGTGATCCCCTTCTGCAATATGGGCCATCTCATGAGCCACCACTCCCTGGAGTTGAGATCGGTCTAAGCGGGCCAGGAGACCCTCCGTTACCCCGATCATTGCTTTTCCCCTCATATCTCCTGCGGCAAAGGCATTGACGGAAAGGCTCGGCAGAATCACTGGACGGACATTTTTCATTCCAGAACTGATCATCATCTCCTCAACAGTATTTTGGAAAACCCGGTGGTATCGGTCTCGTGGGTCTGGGGGTTGAGCCCTGAGAGCATTCTCTATCTTCTGCAGTGCACTTGGAATCGAAAAAGCCCAGTGGAGACCTGCAAATCCGAGGGCGGAAAGGGAAATCACGAGGGCCTGTTTTGGAGTAAACCAAAGGGGAATCCAGGTTAAGTTAAACATCATCCTGAAAAGGATCAGTTTGACGACCCAGGTGAGGAAAAGGAATGAGGCAATATAATAGGCAGAGAGAATGAAGAAGATGAGGATGGATTTCTGTCTCCGTTTCGCCTGAAGTTCCGGAAAGGTGAGGACGTGGATTCTCTCTCCAACTTCTCCCATTCGATTCATCTCCCCTTTCATCCTCTTGAAATCTGGATTATTTTACCCCATCCGCCCCCTGGATCAAAAGACACCCATTTCCTAGAGATGGGTGTCTTTTCATTCTTGAGAGAAAGTGCCTATTTCCCCTTAAGATCTCTCGCCCTCTTCTTCAAACTCTGCCCTGTCCCACTTCCAGAGGAACCCGATTCGAGGAGAATGTCTGAGGTAGACTGATAAGAGGAGGGTGGGGGTTGAAGGGCTCTTTCTTCTCTTTTCGGATACTTGATCTCGTCAACAAGATCCTCATGACCTGAAGCGAGAAGGTCCTCTTCAAGGAGATTGTGTCTGGATAACTTTGAAGAATCCCATCCGTTGATGTTGACGAAAGTATCCTCAAAGGTCATTCGTCCTTTTTTGACATAGAGGGTTCCATCTTTCGTCTTCACGACGTGGAAGTTCAATGCGAGAAGGAAGACTACGCCAATCACTCCTACGAAGAAAATGAAAGATTTCATCTTCTACCTCCTATCGTAATAGAATCGTCTTCTTTGTTGAAATCGAACGGAAGATTTTCAATACTCTTCTCCTCTCCAAATTTATCCATTCATTCCTTAAAAGTTTCATAGTGATCAGACCATCTAAGTGACGAAGGTATATTCTATTATACTACTTTTTTCCTATTTTGTCAAATTAATGGATAATCAAAAAGGGCGGGGTTCATACCTGCCCTGTAAAGAAATTGCCCGTTAATAAGTCAATTGCTTATGTCCTTTGTTGACTTTTCTCTTATTACAGCTGATTTGGACTCTTCAGTCATCCCGACCCTGAAATTGTTTCAGGGGTTTCGGGATCTCAAAATAAGATGCTGAAACCTGCCTGCCGACAGGCAGGCGAGTTCAGCATGACAGGTTAACGAATGACATAAGCATTTAAGTCAAATCCAAAAATCAATCTACAAATTCCAACTCCATAAAATTCTTAGTGAAGTAAAATCGTTTTTTTCGTAGAAATAAAGTCTCCGAACTGAAGACGATAGAAATAAATTCCAGAGGAAACTTTCTGACCAGATTCGT
>JADFOU010000138.1 GCA_022562655.1 candidate division TA06 bacterium | reverse complement strand
AAATTGAACTCTTGCTTGAAAATGGGAAAGGGGAGGTACTGAGAATACCCTTTTCTTCATTGACAGTTCACCGAAATTCTGGTATGTAATGGTTTGGTATCGGTTCGAAGATCTCCGTGGATTCCGCCTCACTGACCGTGGGTTGGGCAGAGAGTTCGGGCAAGCAGGAGAACCGAAGATCTCCGATGAGGAGAATGAAAAATGAGAGAAGAAAAAGAAAAGTTACGAAAAGCAATAGAGAATCTTGAGAGTTTCAGATTGGACAGAAGAGTTGCAGCCATTGAGGTGCTCGCGAACTTAGATTCTACGGAGTCTCTCCGTATCCTCCTCGGCTGTCTTCACGATGAGAGCTGGCATCTTCGGGAACGTGTAACGAAAATCCTGGGGAGTCAGGGGAAGAAGGTAATTCCTTATTTGGATGGTGTCATTCGGAAAGGGCTCTGGTATGCCCGGGCGAGCTCAGCCAAGTCCCTTGGGGAGATCGGTGAGGTAGAGGGGATGGATCTTCTCCTTCCACTTTTAGAAGACGAGAGTCGGATCGTTCGGAAGGAGGCACAAAAAGCCCTCACTAAAATTATTTCAAGAAACCCGACTGCCGTTTTCAATGGATATCTTTCTGTAAAAGACCCAAAGTTTGCCCACATATTCCTCGAAAGGATAAGGATATTTGACCAAAAGGGTTACGAAGATCTCACCAGACAAGAGGAAAATGGTTAAAAGGCTGATTCAAAGACCTTCTAAACAAAAAGAGTGGGAACCATGGCTACTTCTCTCTACGATTCCCGGAATTGGACAGATGCGACTCATGAAACTCGTCCTGAAATTCGGGTCCCCAGAGAGGGTTTTCGAGGCGTCCGAATCGGAATTAATCTCGATCAACGGGATGGATCGAAGGGTCGTGAAGGGGGTAAGGAGGGGTGGGGACAAGGAGCGAGTGAAAGAAGAACTGGAGAGGATGGAGAGGCTTCAAATCTCCCTTGTCCCCTTTTTCGATGAAGGGTATCCAGAGAATTTAAAACCTTATGAAAACAGCCCACCCTTTCTCTATGCTCGAGGTGGACTTCTGCCTTCAGATCAAAAGGCAGTAGCCATTGTAGGTTCGAGGAGGGCAACCTTTTATGGAAAAGGGATCGCAGAAGAACTTGGCTACGAATTGGCACGGCGAGGGATTACTGTCGTGAGTGGGATGGCCCGGGGGATTGATACCGCTGCTCATCAAGGGGCTCTGAAGGCAAAGGGGAGAACCATCGCCGTCTTAGGATGCGGTGTCGATATGGTCTATCCACCTGAAAACAGAGAGTTGAGGGATCGGATCCTTCAGGCCGGGGCGGTAGTCTCCGAATTCCATTTGGGAACCCAGCCTTTAGCAGGCAATTTTCCCCAGCGGAATCGGGTCATCAGTGGGCTCTCCTTAGGGGTGGTCTGTGTGGAGGCATCTGGAAACAGCGGGGTCTTTTCAACGGTCCAGTGGGCAGCAGATCAGGGTAAAGAGGTCTTCGCCGTACCTGGAGATGTGAAGAAGAAAACTTCTGTTGGGACGAATCGGTTAATTCGGGAGGGGGCTAAACTGGTCATGGGGGTTGAGGATATCCTGGAGGAGTTAAACCTGGATCTGGAGACCCTCGAAACTGCTGTAAAGAATATAGCAGACCTTTCATCAGAAGGGGAAAGAAAGGTCTACGAACTACTCACCCAGTCCCCCCTTCATATTGACAAGATCGCTCATGAGGTTGCCCTCCCAACATCACAAACCCTCTCCATCCTTCTTTCCTTGGAATTGAAAGAGCTGATCCGACAACTCCCAGGGAAGACTTTCGTCCGAAAGTAAAGAGATGGGTTCATGAAAATAGCAGTTCTGGGAACGATCAATCATGATACGATCCTCTCCGCCAATGGAGAAAAAAGGACGTCGCTGGGTGGAATTCTTTACAATGTTTTTACCATTGCAGCCCTTGCTCATGAGATTGAAGTCTATCCTGTTTGCTGGATCGGAGAGGAGCACCATCAGGAGATTCTGAATCTTCTCTCCCCTTTACAAAATGTGAATACGGGAGGGTTCCGACTGAACCCCGCCGGGACCAATGAGAACCAACTCACCTATCTCTCTGGGGAGGAGCGGAGTGAGAGGCTCACGAGAAAGGTCCCGCCCCTCTCTTTCGAGATGATTGCCCCCTACCTCGACTCAGACCTGTTCCTTGTCAATCTGATTTCCGGGTTCGATCTCACTCTGGAAACATTGCGTCAACTGAGAGATAAGTACCAGGGGATCCTCTATCTGGATCTCCACAGCCTCACCCTGGGGATGGATGAGAAGGGTGTGAGATATCCTCAAAAGGTCGTGAACTGGAGGGATTGGATTCAATCCTGTGATTTCCTTCAAGTCAACAAGCGGGAGACTGCTCTTCTCCTTTCAAGGGAACTTGCAAAGAGGGAGGATTTTGATGAGGTGGGGTTTTCTCTCCTGGATCATGGTCCCTCGATAGTGAATATAACCTTTGGAGAGGAAGGAACGTCGGTCTTCTTTCGTAAGACAGGAGTGAAGGCTTCGATTTCATTTTCTGGAGAAAAGAGAGGGGTGAAGGATACGACAGGGTGTGGTGATGTCTATGGGGGAGGGTTTATTGCTTCCTATTTGCAAAAAGGTGACCCTGTAGAGGCAGCCAAATTTGCCAACCGTATCGCCGGTCTTTCTACCCAGTTTATAGGAATTGAAGGACTCCTTGAACTGAAAAATTTAACGTATTACAATTCTATGACTTACCATATCTTAAACACCTTCCCTGTCCTGTGATATGAAGTGAATAAAGAATGGAATTGAAGAATAACCATCTCTACCTGGGGGGTCTCCCTGCAACCCAGTTGATCGAGGAATACGGGAGCCCCCTCTATGTATATGAGGAAGAGACCATCCGAAATCGTTATAAGGATTTCGCAGAGAACATATCCTATCCCCATCTCCGCATCTATTACGCCTGCAAGGCGAATAGCAATCTCGCCATACTGAGAGTTTTAAAGGAAGAAGGGGCATGGATCGACGTCTCATCACCGGGTGAAGTCTTCCTGGTTTTAAAAGCCGGCTTTCCCCCCGAGAAGATCTTATTCACCTCTGAGAGTGTCCCTACCGAAGAGATTGAATTTCTTATCCATAGGGGAATTCTCATCAATATCAGTTCCCTATCTCAACTGGTACGGTATGGAGATCTCGCTCAATGCAAAAAGCAAGATGCAGGTTGCAAGATTTCTCTCCGCATCAATCCAGACGTAGGGGCAGGGCAGCACAAGCATGTGATCACCGGTGGGAGGAAATCTCACTTCGGGATCTTTATAGACCAGCTGGACGAGATCCAGTCCGTCTTAACCCGTCTCAAGGGGATTCAGGTATCCGGTATTCACTGCCACATCGGCTCTGGAATTACGGAGGGACGTCAATTCCTGGAAGTGATGGAGATCCTGTGTGGTTTCGCCATGGAGTTCCCTTCTTTGGAATTTGTCAATTTTGGAGGAGGGTTTGGAGTTCCCTACAAAAGGGATGAGTCTCCTCTGGATATGAAAGCGTTGGGAAGGGAGCTCACTCTCTACTTCGAGGGATTCTGCTCCCAGTATGGGAAAACCCTCTCACTCGCTTTAGAACCCGGAAGGTATCTGGTAGCAGAATCCGGCTTCCTTCTGGCGAAGGTGAATACAATCAAAAGGACCCCCAGGTATAAATTTGTGGGGGTCAACACCGGTTTCAATCATCTGGTGCGGCCCATGGCCTACGGGGCTTACCATGAGATCCTCAATGCGAGTCGGGTGGAAGGGGAGGGTGAGCCTGTGGTGGTGACGGGAAACCTCTGCGAGTCGGGAGACCTCTTCACCCAAAATGAAGAAGGGATCGAGGAGAGATGGATCCCCCAGATCGAAGAGGGGGACGTCCTGGCGATCCTGAATGCAGGCGCCTATGGATATTCCATGAGTTCTAATTATGATGGGAGGTTAAAGCCCATGGAAATCATGGTGAAGGAGGGCAAGGTTCAGGTGATTCGAAAGCGGGAAACCCTTGAGGATCTTTTGAGGGGGATGGAATGAGAATCGTATCCCTACTCCCCAGTTCTACAGAGATCCTCTTCGCCCTGGGGCTTGGGGATCAGGTTGTGGCGGTCTCTCATGATTGTGACCATCCCCCGGAGGCGAAGGAGAAACCCGCCTTGAGCCAGAGCATCGTCAATCCGGAAAGATCGACCAGTCGAGAGATTGATGAGGCGGTATCCAAACAGCTCCATAAAGGGCAGTCCATCTATCATCTGGACCAGGATCTCTTGAGAAGACTCGAACCCGATCTGATTCTCACACAAGAACTCTGTGTCGTCTGTGCCCCATCTTTCAGTCAAGTGAGAAAGGCGGCGAGGGTCCTCAGAGATGAGGTTCAATTGATCTCACTGGAACCCAATCGCCTTGGAGACATATTCGAGAACATCCGATTGGTGGGGGAGTTCACAGAAAGGAAGGAAGAAGCCGAAAGATTCATTGAGAAGTTGAAGTCCCGAATCCATCAAGTCGTCTCTCTGACAAGAGGGGTCAATCAGAGACCTCGTGTTTTCTGTATGGAATGGCTCGATCCTCCTATGGTGGCAGGACACTGGGTTCCAGAGATGGTCCGGTTGGCTGGGGGAGAGGATGGCCTGGGTCGTGAAGGAGATGCCTCTTACAAGATCGAATGGGAGGAGATCTTTCGGTATGACCCAGAAGTGGTTCTGTTCATGCCCTGTAGTTTTGGGCTTGAACGAACCCTTGAAGAACTAAAGAGATTTCCTTTTCCAAAAGGATGGAAAGAGATAAATGCGAATAAAGAGGGTCAATGTTTTGCCGTAGATGGGGCATCCTATTTCAACCGCCCAGGTCCTCGAATCATCGATGGCTTAGAGATCCTCGCCCAGATTCTTCATCCAGTCCGCCTTAGGCAGTTTCAAGGGGACATCCCTGAAGGGGCTATGCAGAGGTGGGATTATTAAATCCGATATGCTTGCTCTCTTGTTCCCGGATCTGGATCTCCCCGAACTTCTCCTCAAATTTTTTAATGTTCTCCCCCAAAGCCCTTAAAAGGAGTTTCACATGCTGAGGGGTCATCACAATTCGGGCATAGATCTTTGCCTTCGGGGAGCCGGGGAGAACCCGTGCGAAGTCGACAATAAACTCTGAAGGGGAGTGGGCGATGAGGACTAAATTGGAGTAGATCCCCTCCGATTCCTTCTCCCCCAATTCTACATTGATGGACGGCTGTTTCTGGACCATTCCGAATCCTCCATACAAAAGTGACTTGGAAATGGATGAATTTAAACAAAAACCAATAACCATTTAACCAAACGGGGAGTGGTCTGTCAAGGGTATAGAAAAATATCTCAATTTTTTTCTTGACTTTGAGTTGAAAATTTGTTCCAATTAGTGGAACATATCCTTTCCTTGTTCTCTCTAATAGTACAATAACTTGTATCAAACCACTAAGGAGGGTGGAGATGAAAAAGGTCAGCGTTTTTTTCGTCCTGTGTACAGTCTTTCTTATAGGATCAGTTTTTGAGATCTTAGGAAAAGAGAAGATCATCCTTCAGCAGGACGAAAGGAATCCCGACCTTTTTTTCTTCCCCCCCAATCCAGAGGACACGATTCTTTATGACTCCCCTTCTCCCACCGACACTCTCGGTGGACTTTACTGGGCGGTTCGGTTCACTCCCACAGGACCCTGTACAGTGAAGGCAGGTCTGGTCTCAACAGCGCTGCTGTTTGGTGCTCCAATTTGTTCTCTCTTCGTATGGGATGATCTGGGAGGTCTCCCTGGCCCTCTTGTAGGCGGTACACCGGTTCCCTTTGCTCCTACAGGGTTCCCAACCTTTGATAGAATTGATTTACCCTCGACCTATGTGGACGCAAACGACTTCTGGATTGGCATCTACACGGAACAGGCTTTTAATATTGCCGCCGCCCTTTCGGATGGAGTCGATGGCCCA
>JADFOU010000137.1 GCA_022562655.1 candidate division TA06 bacterium | reverse complement strand
TCACAATTATAAGAAGCGATTCCTCGAACCTTATACACTTCGATTCGGTGCAAAGAAAGATGGATTTACACTTGGCGCAACGATGACTTTCTAACAGAGACAATTGATTGAAAAGTAGTAACCACGAGATTTCACAGATTATCTCATGATTTTTTTATATACAATAAGATATTCTAAATGAATCTGTGCCAATCTCGTGTAATCTTGTGGTTGCAATTTCTCATCTTTTTTCCCTCACTCTCCTTCTCCCAAGACCTCATCCCCACCTCTGTCGCCCTCTCCGATAATGCCTACTCCATTCTCCTGAACCCTGCGGATCTGGGAGTAAAACAAAAGATATCGCAAGCAACCCTGAGGACTTATCTTCAGTCTTTCGTAGTCCTCGAATTTTCCAAGGGGGGTCACTTCTCTTGCAGACTTGATCCAGAAGTATCCCCCGGTTCTGAAAAGAAGTTAGATCCAGGTCTCTTCGACGCATTGAGGTGCATCATCGCAGAGGAGAACCCGGCCTATGAGTATGCATTGACAGAAGCAGTTACAAGTATCTGGATGGAGCAACTTAAACCCCTAAATGATCGAGAAAAACAAAGACAATTGATAGGAGAGGCGGTCTTGGAACATCCAGAAGTTGGTCCTTTGCTTCTCCAAATTGCTGGGAGTCGGTTGCATGACTTTGGATATAATTGCTCCGACTGTCCCAGGCTTGGAACCTCTCGTGAACTGAACTGGGAAAAATTTGTCAAAGTTGCACTGAGATTCATCTATGTTGATCAAATACAGCCCAATGGAAAAGTTCAGTTGCACGTATGTAGTGGGATTAATGCGATCTCCGAATTGGAAGACCTTGACTCCGAGTTAATTCGCTTGGCTTATGAAGTTATCTGGCGCAATGTCATCTTAGAGAATCCTCCCTTAATTGAGCTGATCGGATTCACTGTAGAAAGGCAAAAGAAACTCTTTACTGAGCCAGATTTAGATCTTCGTCTCGGGAGGCTACAAGGAGCTATTTGGGCAGACTTGGGTCAAAACGAGGATTTTCAAAGCATGTTAAAAGAAGGTGTTTGTTCCATCTTGGGAAACTATACATATCAATGGACTGGCTGTAAGGAATCCGAAGGTTGATGGAAGGGGTCGATTTAACATGAAAACGATAGGAGTATTGGGTTCGGTAGTCCTCTTGATTCCCACCTTCTCTTTCTCCCAGGACCTCATCCCCACCTCCGTTGCCCTCTCCGACAATGCCTATGGCATCCTCTTAAACCCAGCTGGATTAGGGGTGAAGCGAGGGAGCAATGGGATGCTCGCCTACTCCTCCCTTGAAAAATTTGGTGAGAAGCGACCCTGGGAATTCTCTCTTCTTCAATCTTTCGGCGGACTTGGCCTTGGCTATCGCCACTGGTCAAAGGATCAGCGGCGGAACATGTACTCCTTCGTCCTTGCCCCTCAATCTCATAAGAGTTTCCATCTCGGCCTCCGGGGGAGGGTGATGGACCTTGTCCCCGGAAACTACTTTGCCCTGGATCTTGGACTTCTCTACCGCCCTACCAATTTCCTCTCCCTCGGCGCCACTTTTGACAATCTCAATAAACCCGCCATAGGAATCCGCTCTTTTGAAAGGGAATATCGTGCAGGAATTGCTTTCCGACCCATAACCAACCGCATCACCCTCTTCGCCGATCGCTTATGGACTGAGGGGGAGCCTCTCAAGGAATTATTCAAGGACATCAATGAGAAGAGGTATCTCATTGGCGGGGAGATCGAGCCCCTCAGGGGTATCTTGGTTCGGGGTCATATTAACCAGGATGAGGTGGTTAAAATCGGTCTCACCTACCAGTTCCCTCAATCCGGATTGGGTTATTCTGCTTCCCTCAATGAGGACTCCGATTTCCTCCGTCATGACTTCCACTTCACCTATTCCAGTGAGGTTTACCAGTCTCTCTATACCCTACGAAACCAGATCGCCGAGGTGAAGATTGAAGGGGCGATTGAGGATGTCTCCAGCGGATTCAGCCTTTTCGGAGAGAGGACAAGCTCCTACCGCCGAATCATAAACCAGCTGGAGAAGGCAGAAGAGGATTATTCTATTCGAGGCGTCCTCCTCTACATCAGATCCTTCCGGACTGGTTTTGCAACGATTCAAGAACTCCAAAAGAAGATCGAGAGCCTCAAAGAAGCTGGGAAACCGGTCGTTGCCTATCTGGGAGAAGGGGGAGGAGACCGGAGTCTCTATTTAGCCTCTTCCGCAGATAGGATCGTCGTTCCTCCCTCAGGGCACTTGACCCTCCTGGGACCCCGTGCTGAGATCCTGATGTTGAAGGGGTTGATGGACAAATTGGGGGTAGAGGCGGATATGGTTCGAGCGGGGAAATACAAATCTGCTGTGGAACCCCTCACCCAGAAGCACCTTTCGGAAGAGGTCAGGGAGGAGTACCAGACAGTCATCAACGAACTCCACCATCAACTCACCAGCACCATCGCACTGGGACGAAAGATGGAACAGGAAGAGATCGAGAGAATGATGGAGGAGAGGGGAGCCTGGTGGCCTGAGGATGCGAAAGAGAAGGGGCTCATTGATGAGGTGGGATACTATGAAGATGCCAAATCCCTCATCGCAGAATTGACCGGTTCCTCAAAAGGTGGAGAAAAAGTGAAGACCGTCCATCTCTTGAAGAGAAAGTATTTTCAATATGACTGGAAAGAACTTCCGAAGATCAGTGTCCTCCTCGCCTCCGGGACCATTACCTCTGGAAAGAGCCGCACAAACTGGCTGGATGGGACCCGCACCCTCGGCTCGGAGACCTTAGTGGAGCAGATCCGTCGGGCACGAGGTGACCCTTCCATCAAGGCGATCGTCCTCCGTGTGGACAGCCCCGGTGGGGAAGTGACCGCCTCCGACCTCATCTGGAGAGAGGTGAAGAAGACAAAAGAGGCGGGAAAGCCTATTATCGTCTCCATGGGAGATCTCGCCGCCTCCGGAGGATATTATATCTCCTGCTCAGCGGACAAAATCCTCGCCAATCCCGGAACGATTACTGGCTCCATCGGTGTCTTCGGTGGGAAATTTGTCCTGGAGAAGACCTATGAGAAACTGGGCCTCTATCCCGAAGTGATCAAGAGAGGAAAACATGCCGATGCCTTTTCCTCCTCGAGAAGGTTCACCGAAGAAGAGCGTAAGATCTACCAGGAACATATTGACCATTCCTATAGCAATTTTGTGGAGAAGGTGGCAGAAGGGCGAGGGCTTTCTTATGAAGAAGTGGACGAAGTCGCTCAGGGCCGAATCTGGACAGGAAGTCAGGCATTGGAGAGAGGTCTTATTGATCAACTTGGCACCCTTGAGGATGCCATTCAGTTGGCGAAGGAGATGGCAGAGATCGAAGGGGATATCAAGGTTGTCTACCTCACCCCCCGGCGGCCGTTTTTTCCCATAGGGCTGTTCAACGTATTGATGCCCTTTCAAATGAGAGATTGGTGAGCGGAATATCGTCTGCCTAAGGCGGAATCATCGAAATTTGAAATTGGAAAATTCGAGGCCGCCCTGAAGGCGGATTTCTTATTTCCTTTTTCCAATCACTATTTCCAGTCTTCCGGTTGACACTCGGAGCTCAATTGAAGAAGCCCGTTCCGAAATAAAGAAGGGGTTTTTTAAATTCGAAATGAAAAATTGCAATTCAAAGAGAAACTGCGATGGATAACTTTTAATACAAGATTTTTCTTAGAAGTGTTAATATCTTGACTGATTTTATCCCGAGATGGCTGATGCGGGCTTTTAAACGGTGTACATCTCCTTCAAACTTCCTCGAATTTTTTAGATCTACCTCAATCACCTTCTCTTTAAAATCTGAGATCACTTTTGCATCGGTGATGATAGCGACAATTTCCTGTTGTAATAGATATCCCAAATAGTCAAAGTTAGCAGAGCCTACAACCAAGTAATTGTCATCAATGAGCATGGCCTTGAGGTGGGTCATCCGGTTTTGGTAAAGCCTTAACTCGATGTCGGACCTCGCAGATTCCCACGGTGTATATTCCTGCATCACTCCCCAATTATTATTCTCTGGAGCGATGACTGTCACAGCAACGCCTTTACGTCTTGCCTCTCTTAGTTTCTCATAGAATGGGAGAGTTAAATAAGGGCTCTCAACATAGATTTGTTTTTTTGACCTTTCAATGAATTCCATAATTGTTTTGAAGGTTCTTTCGTTTGAATGTCCATCGAGGATGAGGAGTTCGATTCCCTCGAAACGCTTTGAGGTGCATAGATTATGCCCCTTCCACGTCGAGAGAAAATCCTCCTTCAGAAATTCAGCAATCTCAGGTTCTTCTATCCTGACCATCAAATCATGCCAATCAAAGTTGTGCTCGCTGAAATTGATTCCACCGATATAGGCAATGTTTTCATCTATTACGATGAGTTTTTTATGATTTCGGAACGGATATTTGATCAGGAAGAAACCGACGGGATTTACAAACTTCACCTGAATTCCGTCATTTCCGAGATTCTTGATCATCTGTTTGGTCTCTTTTACCTCTCGACGTAATTCCGGATTCAAGAGAGATTTAGGGGAGTAAAGAAATTTGTCACTCAGCTTAACTTTTGAGGTGGAGTCCACAAGAATCCTTTTGTCTGTTGACCTCGAGGATAAAAGTAAATTGGATAGCTTCTTTCCCACCGGATCCCCTTCAAAAGAGAGGGTCTGTATGAAGATAGAGTCTTTCGAGATCTGGATGTCGTTCTTAAGACTCTCCCAAAATTCATTAGAATCGACCAGTATCTTGATTTTCATTGAATAAACCCTTTAACAAGTTGAGGCAAGAGAAGTGTAACGGAAAATCTTAAAAATCTTCCGGTGAAACCGAAGATAAAGAATCTCACAAAGCTCATTTTCATGACACCCGCCAGGACACTGACGATATAAAACGGAGGAAATCCTGTAGAAGCGCTCAGGAGGATGAAAAGGTCGGTTCTGGGTTTCCATTTTTCAAATTTTTCTCTGACCCTATCTATTTTCTTTTCGTATCTCCGAAGAGGCAAGTTTAGAACACCCCGTCCTGCGTAGAATAGGATTGATTTTGCTGTCATTTGTCCCAAAGTGGAAAGGAAGATAAGGGGTGGAACGAGAGAAATTGGTACAAATGCCGAGATCAAGACCAGATAAACCTCGGCGTTTACAACGGGAACAAAACCACTCACCAGGCAGACCAAGAATGTAGAGAGATAAACTCCAAATTTTGTGATCAAGTCTTCATAGTTCATCAGAACATTCCTTATAAAGAAGTAAATAATCTCCTTTGAAAACGTGCTGTGGGCTAAGTGGGGGTTTCATTGTGGCTTAAGATACATGAACGTCTCACAGAAGTCAAACTCTTTTTGAGAAAGCGTACTTGACTTACCTTTTGAAAGAGAGCATATTCCTTTTTAGAGAATCGAGCAAGAAATTGGAAAATGTAAGAGGGGCGTAATGAAGAAGCCAACAAAATTTACTCTGGTCCCTGTAGCAATGTTCATCGTTATTATGACCTCGCTACTTCCTGTATCGTTATCGGCCCAATCCATTTGGATCGATCGGAACCACGACAAAATCGTCTCGCTTGAGATTCTCAAGCCAAACTTCAACAGAGGATTTTTTGACTACTCGTTCATGACCTCAGCTCTATTCCTGTCCCTGCGATTACCTACATCATAAAAGGTTTCTATCGTAACGGAAATCCCCTTTGTCCATGCTGGAGTAGAATACTCATACCCTTATCTCCTAGACCACTTCGACAATGTAAATGGATCCGAGAACGCCATTGGGAATCCATATCTCGGAATTGAGATACATGGAAAGGACTCCCCCGTTTTTGCTGAGCTGGGTCTCCGAGCTCCGCTGACATCAGAGGACAATGGCTTGGCTTCGTTTGTTGGCATCTGGTCTGACCTCGATCGTATGGAGGCATTCGCACCTGACATCTTTTCAATAACCGGAAAGGTAAACGTTCTCCACAAA
>JADFOU010000136.1 GCA_022562655.1 candidate division TA06 bacterium | reverse complement strand
TCTAAAGTTCAATAAGTTCTTTCGGGGATTGGGAGAGGACTTCGTAACCTCCGTTCTGAATGAGGACCATGTCTTCAATTCGAATTCCCCATTTTCCTGGTAGGTAGACCCCCGGTTCTACCGTCACGACCATTCTCTTTGTCAGGATCTCCTTGCTCTTGGAGTAAAGCCCAGGAAGTTCATGAACCTCCAGCCCCACACCGTGACCGGTTCCATGCCCGAATGCCTTCCCAAACCCCTCTCTTTCAATGATCTTCCTCGTTCTTCGATCCACATCCGCACATTTTCGACCAGGCTTACAGAACCTGACTCCTGCCTTTTGTGCATTTAAAACCAACTGATAAATCCTTTTCTGCTTGGGTGTAGCCTTCCCGACCACTACCGTTCGAGTCATATCTGAGCAATACCCCTCATAGATCGCTCCCATATCCAGTGTGACAAAATCACCTTTCTTGATCTCCTTCATTCCGGGTCGGGCATGAGGGAGGGCTGCCCTTGCCCCGGAGGCACAGATCGTTTCAAAAGAGCACCCAGACGCTCCTTTTTTTCGAAGGAGGTACTCTACTTCAGCTGCAATCTCCTTTTCTCTTCGACCCGGAGTGATGAGTGGAAGAACATCTTGAAAGACCTCATCTGTAATCTTTTGCGCCCTTCGTATCCTTCGAATCTCCTCCTTCTCTTTGACCATCCTGATTTCCTCTACCCACCCCTCTTCTGGAATGAGTTCACATCTGGAAAGCCCCGTTTTCAGTCTCTCATAGGCAAAATGGGTGAGATGAAGACTCTCAAACCCAAATCGTTTAAAGCGCCTTGTTTTTTTGATCAGTTCATCCCAGAGAAATCGACCGACAATCTTGACCTCACAGTCGTGAGTCTCCTCTTTTACCTGTTCCTTATATCGAAAATCGGTAAAAAGAAGGGCATCACAAGGACGAACCAAGAGAAATCCATGAGAACCTGTGAACCCCACTAGATACTGAATATTTTTCAGATGGCTCACCAGGAACCCATCCAGTCCGCTCTTCTCCATCCTCCGCTGAAGGGATTTTAAGCGTCGACTCATTTCACCTTTTCAATCCTCTAAGCCAATCCTGAAAACTTTGGAACTCCCCCCTCTCCTCCTCTTCTTCTTTGGCTTTTGACTCTTCCTGTGAAGGATGGAGAAGTGGGGGTTTCTCTTCCCCTTTTTCTTTAATCAGATCCAAAAGAGAAACCTCCTTCTTCTCGGAAAGAGGGGGTGGAGCCGCCTCTCCCAAAGAGGGAAGGGAAGTTTCCTCGTTCGAAGAGGGTGGTGGTCCGCCTGAGGCGGACTCCTCCAAAAAACGAACTTTCATCTGTAACGTTTCACTGTTCGGATCTTCCTGGAGGAGTTCTTTATAAATTTTCAATGCCTTCTCCGTAAAGCCTTGCTTCTCATAGATCTCAGCTATGGTCAGGGTAAGAAAGGGTTTTCCAGCTTTCTCGAGAGTCGGTGGCTCGGGTGAAGAGAAAGGTTCCTCGGAAGGAAGGTCAGTCTCCGAGACGGGATAAATTTCTCCTTTTTCTACTTCTTCTTTTCCTTCCCAGTCAAACACTCCCCGAACTGAAGACCCTTCTTCTTTTTCTTGACCGGATATCTCAGGAGAAGATAAGTCACTCTCCGAAAGGAGAGAAAAATCCCCCTCTTCTTCCTTCCCTTCCCAGTCAAACACCCCCCGAATTGGAGTCCCTTCCTCTTTTTCCTGACCGGAAATCTCAGATGGAGAGTTTTCAATGTCATCCGAAAATAATATCTCTCCTATTTCTTTTCCCTTCTCTTCTTTCCTCTCTTCCAGGTCCATTTCTCCACCCCCTTGGAGAGAAGACTCAGTCTCCGATGGTTGCTCCAGCCACGTCTCTTCAGGAGGGGGTTCGAGGGACTCCCCTTCCGAGAGGGTCCGTGCCACTGATTGGTTCTTCAACGACTCACCCTCTTCCTCCTCATCGGACACAGTAGTAGACTCTTCTCTCTCTCCAGGAGTCTCCTCTAATAGTTGGAACTTTGAGTGCTCAACCTTCTTTTCCTCCGCAATTGCTGTTAAAGCCTCTCCCCTCTCCTCTTCTGATGTCTCCTCTGGCGGCTGAGTCTCCGATGGCTCTAGGTCACCCTCCTCTCTCTCTCTGGCAATGGAACCCGCTTTCTCATCTGGAGTCTCGCCACTCATTTTTTCCAAAATATCTTTCACTTCTTTGTCAAAGGGATCGACCTCCAGGAGATGCCGATATTTCTCAATCCCTTCTTCATCCCTCCTCATGGTGACGAGGAGATCTCCACACATTCTGAGGGCCTTCAGATTCTGTGAATCTCGTTCAAGAACCATTTCAAACTGCTCCCTTGCCAGCTCATACATCCTTTTATCTCTATAACAGCTACCCAGAACGTTGCGAGCACTCAAATAATTTGGATGAATCTCCAGCCCCCGTTTGGCGATATCAATCGCTTCTTCCACGAGATTGGACCTTCGATAAGCATCCGCCAGAGGGGCAAAAACAAGGGAGTTCGGGTCCTTTGCCAGTTTTGCACTTAACCGCTCAATCTCAGGATCCAACTGGATCTCTTTTCCCGCCATGACATCCCCAATAGACTAAATTTTGTTTATTCTACATAATAAATAAAAAAAGGGGTTCTGTCAAGGCAAAATACCAGCCTCAAGCTTCTTCCCCCTTTTTTCTCTCCATCAGTCGAATCAACTCCTGATCGAAGTTTTTTGCCGGATTTACTCCAGTAACCCTGAGAAGATAATTTTTCGCCCCAACCTCACAGAGGAATGCCACATCCTTCCCCGGAGCAAGAGGTATCTTGACATAGGGAATCTCCACATCCAAAATTTTTATCCTTCGCTCCTCAAGACCCGTTAGATCTATGTCTCCAGAATCGGGCCACTTCGCTATCTCCACCTTCATCTCAACCCGTTTCTCCTGTCTTACAGCATGGATACCAAAGATGGAAGGAACATCAATAATCCCCAGACCTCGAATCTCCAGATGATACCTCAATCTTTCTCCCTGCTCACACCCCCTACCCATCAGAACGGTTCCCCCAATTTTAGTGATTCTTACTAGATCATCTGCTACAAGCCGATGCCCACGCTCCACAAGAGAGAGGGCGCATTCACTTTTCCCAATCCCAGCCTCACCCGTCAGGAGGAGACCTACCCCATAGACATCCACAAGGGTTCCGTGAAGAGTTGTCTCGGGAGAGAGTCTCTCTACAAGATACTCTGTAAAAAGATGAATGAAAGGGGTCGTTTTTAGATGAGTTATAAGTACCGGAATCTTCCTTTCACTGGAAAGTTCGAGCAATTCCGTTGGAGGAGAAAGTCCTTTCGCAAGAATCAGAACGGGAATTTCGAAGGACATCATCTTTTTTAAGGAAGATCGCCTTGTCTTTGGATTCAATGAGTTGAGGTAGGAGATCTCGGTCTCACCTAAGATTTGAATCCGCTTCCACTGGAATACTCCCGTGTAGCCCGCCAGAGCCAGACCAGGACGATTAATGTCGGATGAGAAAATCTTCCTTTTGAGCCCCTTTTCTCCTGCAAGAAGCCTGAATTGAAACTTCTCCCCCTGCTCCGTGAGAAGTTCCTCTACTTGAATTTTTCTTGCCATCTATTAATTAGACTTTGGACTCTTGACTTTAGACTTTAGTCTAATGTCTACAGTCTATTGTCTATCGTCAGTCTTCAAGAGGATTTCTCGTAGATATTTAACCGGTGGGGATCCGTGGCTCAGAAGAGCCTCATGAAACTCTTTCTGGCTATATCCTTCCCTCTTCAGCCTCCTGTAATCCCTTTCTAAATCTTGAATCTCCTGAAATCCCACAAAATAGGTCGAGAGTTGGGTGGAAGTAAGGCGAGCCCTCTTCCATTTTCCTTTTGCCTCCGAAATCTCCTGAAAACCTCCCTCAACCATCAGTTTCAAAGCCTCCTCTTCGGACAAATTCTCAATATGGATTTTTGCATCCAGAAGGGCATTGATCACAGTCCTTAGGTAAAACTTTAACTGCTGTAGTTTCAGTTTTGGATTGCCGTAATCAAATCCTGCATTGACCATCATCTGCTCGGAGTAGACTGCCCAGCCTTCTACGAAGGGTCCATTGGAGAAGATCGCCCTCACCAAAGATGGAAAACGGTTAGAGTAGTAGAGTTGAACATAATGGCCGGGAATGGCTTCATGAATGGAGAGGATTTTTACCATCTCATTGTTATACTCTTTCAGGAAGGATTCCTCATCTTCTTTCGTCCAATCCTCAGGGATCGGAGAGACATAGTAGAAGGATCTGAGGTGTTTCTCTAAGGGGCCTGGAGAATCGAGACCTGCTCCCGCCACACCTCGTGAAAATTCTGGTGTCCATCGGATTACTAAAGGTTGATCCTCAGAGAGGGTGATTAGATTTTTCTCCTTCACAAAGGCTTCAAGATCTCGGACAGTCCTCTGACAGACCTCGAGGAGCTCTTCCCCGATTGGATGTTCCTTTGCGATTTCCTCCTGAACTTCCCGAACAACAAGCTGAATCAGGGAATTGCCGGTCTCGAGATGCTTATGGGTTGGAAAAAGTTCTTTATGGAGGGGGAGGGCGATCTCCAGCATCTCCTTTCGAACTCGCTCAAACTCCTTCTCTGCCCTTCTGACAATCTCTTTTGATGATAGAGAGGACTGGAGGATATACTTGAGTTTTTTCTCATAGAGGTCCTTTCCCAGACGGAAGTCACCATTCGAACGCGGGAGGAGATCCTTCTCCAAAAATTCCTGGTAATCCTTCAGGGCAGAAAGGGCTTTTTCACTCGCTTTCTGAAGAACTTCTTTCAACTTCGGTGTCTTTTCAGCCGCATTGGCCAAGTCATTCTCGATGAGATGGATGAGTCCCTGGTTCTGCTTGATGACGGTCTCCGTATGAACCTTCGGGGGATTAAGGAGGTTTTTCTTCGCCTGCTCAAGGAGAGGGGGAATTTTCTTAAGGCGAGAGATGGCATTTTCGACCCGCACCTCCAATGGAGCAAAATCCCGCTTGAGAAGGGAGTTGAGGGATCCGCCGATCAGGTAATTATAAAAGAGGGGATTTTTCTCCCACCCTCTCAGTTCTTCCATTGAAAAAATATCCCCTTCCATCTCATTTTTCAAAATTTCATAATCGATCCGGTTCTCTCGATTTAACCCTTGAGGATCAACCTCTTCTAACTTTCTCAGACTCAATTTGAGCCACTTGATCTCTTCCTGAATTGCCTCCGGGCTCAGGTCATTCAGTTCTCCATCATACCGATGCTCCCCAATCCATGTGGCAGCGACAGGATTCCTCTTGAAATAGCCTTCTAAGAACTCTTTCACAAAATCATTGAACTTCCTATCCTCATTTCCTGACATCTGCGGTCCCCCCTCAATCGACACAGGCAAGTTGAACAAGCCGAAGAGCAAGAGTATTAATAATCGTGGATTGAGAATTGTGAGTCTACAATTCACCATTTACAGTTCACTTTTCACTATTCTTCAGATACTTCAATGCCGTCTCACCAGGAGTTTCGTAAAACTCCATCCTCATCCAAGATAAGAGTAAATATATGGAGAGAAATCTAGGGCAAGTCCTGATTCCTGGCTACTGGCTCCTGGCTACTGTTTTTTGTATACTCTTAATCAGTCCATAAAGCATTTTACTTATCGCTTCCCCATTTTCCTCCAACTCCGGAGCGTCTCTAATATATCCTAAATCTTTCGAGAGGATAATATAGTAACGCATCTCCTCCAAAGATCCTTGAGCCACATTATAATAATGGCTCTTATCCTTTAGTGTCCGTTTTGTGAACCCTTCCGCAATATTTGCCGGAACAGAAATAGCCGCTCTTCGCATTTGAAGAGCCAACCCATATCTCTCTTCTTGAGGAAACTTCTTGGTCACCTGATAAACATTCAATACAAACTCATGTGCCTTCCTCCAAACTTCCAAATCTTGAAATCTTTTCGCCTTCATTCTTTCCTCCTCTCTATTT
>JADFOU010000135.1 GCA_022562655.1 candidate division TA06 bacterium | reverse complement strand
AGGTAGAAGTCGAGTTGATCACGACAGTAGCGATGGAGAAGGAGTTACGGTTTGCGATCCGGGAGGGAGGAAGGACGGTGGGGGCAGGTGTGGTGACGGAAGTGCTTGAATAGCCAGTAGATAGTAAATAGAAGGTAGGAAACACCAATCTACTACATGCAACTTATAACATACTGAAGTTATGAGGGAGATCATCACCCTGGAATGCACCCAGTGTAAACGGAGGAATTACACCATGACCAAAAGCAAACAGAGACATCCGGAAAGAGTGGATTATAAGAAGTATTGCCGCTTCTGCCGCACTCATACCCCACATAAAGAGACGAGGTAGGAAGGCAAATCGCAAATTCCAAGGACCAATTTTCAAATAAATTCGAAATTCAAAATGACAAATTCCAAACAGAAAAAGAGTTTTGAATTTTGAAATTTGATCATTGGAATTTGTTTGGCGATTGGATTTGTGGTTTGGATCTTGCTTTCAAAAAATAGGCCTGTAGCTCGAACTGGTTAGAGCGTCGGTCTCCAAAACCGAAGGTTGCCCGTTCGAATCGGGCCAGGCCTGCAAATGAGTCAGATAGGGTGTAGATTGCAGGTAGCGAATCCCAGCCTTCTAAGTGCTACTTACAACCTACTGAAGTGACAGTGTTCAGTAAGATCCTTCAGTTTGTTCAAGAGGTCCGAATCGAACTTGGAAAGGTGACTTGGCCTAGCCGAGAGGAGATGATTGGGTCAACAGGTGTAGTGATCCTCGTCTCCATTATGATGTCTCTTTTCATTGGGTCGATTGACATCATCCTTTCGAAGATTGTGGCATGGCTGGTGAGATAAAAAAACTCGGTTAAATGGTTGAATAGTCAATAAGTTAAATTTAACAAATTACCATTTGACCCATTACTAAAACGATGGAGTGGTATATCATCCATACCCTAAGTGGTTATGAGAAAAAGGTGCGAAAACTTCTGGAAGAGAATATCGATTTCTCTTCCATCCAGGACCAATTTGGAGAGATCTTAATCCCGATGGAAAATGTCTCAGTGATTCAAAGAGGGGAACGAAAGATCATCGAGAGACAACTCTATCCCGGATACATCCTAATCCAAATGAATGTAACCGATAACTCTTACCAGTTGGTCACCCGGCTCCCTGGGGTTATGGGTTTTTTGGGGTCAGGGACCCATCCCCAATCCGTAACAGAGAAGGAGATGAAGCAACTCCTTTCCTCCTTGGAGGAGGAAAAGGTGACCGTCTCCTCTGAGGTGCCTTATCAGAAAGGGGAGAGCATCAAAGTGGTCCAAGGTCCTTTTACAGATTTCACCGGGACGGTAGAGGAGATCTATCCCCAACGGGGGAAGTTGAAGGTGATGGTCACGATATTTGGAAGGGCGACAAAAGTTGAACTGGATTTTGTTCAGGTAAAAGGAATCTGAAAAGATGGAAATGAGTTGTTTAGATAATGGAAATTGGTAATGGAAATTGGAAAATGGATATTCGAAGAATACGAAAGAAATTCAATAAACTAATTTCTAATTTCTAATCTCTAATTTCTACAACGAATTTCAAATTTCCAGTAACTAATTTCTAATATTTTCCAATGGCAAAGGCGAAGAAGAAGGTTGTAGTGGTAATCAAGCTTCAGGTACCCGGGGGGCAGGCGACTCCTGCACCCCCTGTAGGGCCTGCTCTGGGTCAGCACGGTCTTAACATTATGGATTTTTGTAAAGCCTTCAATGAGAAGACCCGTGGGCAGGAGGGGGTCATTATCCCCTGCATCATTTCCGTCTATAAAGATAAATCCTTCACATTTGTGACAAAAACGCCCCCTGCAGCCGTACTCCTCAAACAGGCAGCAGGAATTGCAAAGGCCTCGGGAGAGCCCAACAGAGATAAAGTGGGAATGGTTACAAAGAAGGTCATTCGAGAGATTGCTACGGCGAAGATGAAGGATTTGAATGCCTATAGTGAAGAAAATGCCATGCGGATGATAGAAGGGACCGCCAGAAGCATGGGGATTGAGATTAAGAATGGTGAATAGTTACTGGTTAAATAGTTCGGTTCTTTCCATTTAACCCATACCCAATAGTTCATGAAGAGGTCTAAGCGATTCCGGGTAGAAGAGAAGAAGACGAACAGGAGGGAGGCCCATCCCTTACAAGAGGCACTGAATCTCGTGAGAGAGATGGCATCAGCTCGATTCGATGAGACCATCGAACTTTCCGCCCGATTGGGTGTAGACCCCAGGAAGTCGGACCAGATGGTTCGAGGCACCGTTATCCTCCCCCATGGGCGAGGGAAAGCTCTCAGGGTTCTCGTTCTCACCAAGGGAGAAAAGGAGAAAGAAGCCCAAGAAGCAGGAGCAGATTTGGTTGGCTTTGATGAGTTCATCGAGAAGATCCAGGGGGGGTGGACCGATGTGGATGTCATTGTCGCGACCCCAGATGTGATGTCCAGTGTGGGGAAATTGGGGAAGATTCTAGGTCCCAGGGGTTTGATGCCCAACCCCAAGAGTGGAACCGTCACGATGGATGTTGGTAAAGCGATAAAGGAGATCAAAAAGGGGAAGATTGAGTATCGGGTGGACAAGTCCGCAGTGGTTCATGTCCCGATTGGTAAAGCCTCTTTTAAACCGGAAAAACTTTATGAGAATGCTGTCACCTTTTTGAGGGAATTGATCAGTGCCAAACCTTCCTCTGCCAAGGGAACCTATCTCAATAGCATCTTTTTATCCTCCACAATGGGTCCCGGGATCCGGGTGGACCCTCTCAATGTGATGGAGTTGGTGAGATAGAAAAATAAAAATTCAAAATGAAAAATACAAAATCAACCAAGAGATTTCACGGATTTCCACCCGATTCGGGTGGCTCCAGTTTTGTAATTTTACTTTGAATTTTGGACTTAATGAAAGATGGCAAAACCAGAGAAAGAGAAGAAAGTAGAAGAACTTAAAAAGAAGCTCAAGGGAGCCAAGGGTATTATCTTGAGTGACTACTCTGGACTCAATGTGAAGGCAATGAGTGAACTCCGCAGACAGTGCCGGGAGGCTTCCGTTCAGTTTGAGGTGGTCAAGAACACACTGACAAGCATCGCTGCGAAGGAGGCCCAGGTGGAATCCCTACTCCCTTATCTGACTGGACCGGTAGCTCTGGCTTTCAGCAATGAGGATCCCATGGTAGGGATTCGGATCATCACAGATTTTGCCAAAGAGAACGAAAGACCCGAGATAAAAGGGGGATACCTATGGGGAGAGATCTATGGGCCTGAGGAGATCCAACGCCTTGCCTCTCTTCCCTCACGGGAGATTTTGCTCACTCAAACCTTGAGGGCCATCCAGTCCCCTCTGGTTCAGTTTCTCTATCTTATAAAGTCCCCATTCATTCAATTATTGATTCTTTTGAAAGAAATGGAAAAGAAGGCAAATCACAAAACCCAAACACCGAATTCCAAATAAATCCAAAATTCCAAATACCAAACCTCAAATAAAGATACAACTCACGGTGTTTTAAATTTCGATCTTTTGAGTTTGTTTGGAACTTGGAACTTGGAATTTGTTACTTGAAAATTGCTGTAGAACGAAAGGGGGAGAATATGGCGACAGCAACCAAGTCCAAAAAATCCAATCCCGATATGGTAATGGAGCTCTTGGAGGGGATGACCGTTCTGGAACTGGCAGATCTGGTGAAGTCAGTAGAGGAAAAATTTAGTATCTCCGCCTCCATGCCGGTTTTCCAAGCCTCTCAAGGGGCTCTTGGTGCTGGGACTGAATCGGAAACTCCAGAAGAGCAGACGGAGTTCTCTGTAATTCTTACGAGCTTTGGGGAGAAGAAAATCCAAGTCATTAAAGAGGTTCGTTCCCTCACGAGTTTAGGGCTGAAAGAGGCTAAGGATCTGGTCGAGGGTGTTCCCCAGGCCGTTAAAGAAGGGATCCCCAAGGAAGAGGCTGAGAAGATCCAGACACAGCTTACAGAGGCAGGAGCCACTGTGGAAATCAAGTAGTCCCGCCCGTGGCGGGACTACTGCAACTTCCCACTGCAACTATTCGTAACGATGAAAAACAATAAGAAGATCAGTTTCTCTAAGATCAAGACGATCTTAGACCTACCCAACCTCTTAGAGGTCCAACAAGACTCTTTTGATGCATTCCTTCAAAAGAATGTCCCCTCAGAGAAAAGGTTATCAGAGGGGTTGGAAGGGGTCTTTCGTGCCATCTTCCCTATTGAGGATATTCGTTCCCGCCTCACCCTTGAATACCTCCAATATCGCCTCGGAAGACCTAAATACACCGACGAAGAGGCTCAGCGTAAGGGTGTCGCCTATGCTGCCGCCCTCCATGCCACATTCCGCCTCATCAAGAGGGAGAAGGGAGAAGTCCAAGACATCATTGAGCAGGAGGCCTATCTCGGTGAACTCCCCCTCATGACCAAGAGGGGCACTTTTATCATCAATGGGGTAGAGCGGGTCGTCGTCAGTCAGTTACATCGTTCTCCAGGGGTCTACTTCACCGAAGGAACCCACGCCTCCGGCAAGCATCTCTTCACCGCCAAGGTCATCCCCTATCGAGGTCCTTGGATTGAATTTACCACAGATGTCAATGACCTCCTTCTCGTCTCATTGGACAAGAGGAGAAAATTTCCTGCCACCATGCTCCTCAGAGCTCTTGACTATTCTTCTTCGAAGGAGTATAACCTATCCGATACATCCGATATCATCCGCCTCTATTTCCCCGTAGAAAAGAAGAAAATAGACCCCTCCCTCACAGACAGAATTCTTGTGAAGGATTCGGTCTTGGAGGAGAGCGGTGAGGTCCTCCTCGAGGCGGGAACAAAGCTGAACCAAGAACACCTCTCTCTTCTCACCAGTCGAGGGATAAAGGAAGTGCATCTTCTTCAGGGCGAGCCCGGTCTCGACTTCAATATTCTTCTCAACACCCTCAAGAAAGATCCCACCCGATCTCGGCGAGAAGCCTTAGACCGTCTCCACCTTCATCTCCGGGGCGGTCTCCCTGTCAGTTCAGAAGCAGCAGAGGCCTTTGTCACCCAGCTATTTTTCACTCCCCATCGCTATGACCTTCGGAATGTGGGCCGGTTCAAGATCAACCAGAAACTTGGCCTCTCCATAGATCCCCAGACCACGACTCTCCACCCTCAGGATATCGTCGCAACCATCCAGTACCTCTTTAAACTTGTTCGAGGTGGGGGGTCTGTAGACGACATAGACCACTTGGGCAATCGCCGCGTTCGGCGTGTTGGAGAACTCTTAGAAGCCCAGTTCTTCGTTGCCTTCTCCCGCCTTGCCCGGGCTATCCGTGAGCGAATGATTATTCAGGATATTGAATCTCTTACCCCCCAAGAACTCATCAACTATCGCCTCATCTCTGGTGTCATCATGTCCTTCTTCACCACCAGCCAACTCTCTCAGTTCCTTGAACAGACCAATCCCCTCACCGAACTCACCCACAAAAGGCGTCTCTCCGCATTAGGTCCCGGTGGGCTCACACGAGACACAGCAGGTTTTGAAGTTCGGGATGTCCATCATACCCATTATGGTCGCATCTGCCCTATTGAGACCCCCGAAGGTGCCAACATCGGCCTCATCTCCTCCCTATCGACCTTTGCTCGCGTCAACCCATTGGGATTTATCCTCACACCTTATCGGAAAGTCCACAAGGGCTCCGTTACCCGAGAGATCCACTACCTCTCAGCCTATGAGGAAGACCAGTATGCCGTTGCCCAAGCCAATACCCCTCTGGATAACAAAGGTCGTATCCTTACGGATAAGGTGCTCGCCAGGCGTCGTGGTGACTTTCCCATCATCTCACCAAAAGAGGTGGATTACATGGATGTCTCCCCCAAACAACTTGTGAGTGCCGCAGCCGCTCTCATTCCTTTCTTAGAGCACGATGATGCCAACCGTGCCTTAATGGGTTCTAATATGCAGCGTCAGGCCGTTCCTCTCCTTATTCCGGAGCCTCCCTTCGTCGGTACAGGTCTTGAAGAGAGGATCGTTCGTGATTCCGCCTCCGTAGTC
>JADFOU010000134.1 GCA_022562655.1 candidate division TA06 bacterium | reverse complement strand
GGTCCCCCGGAAGCTCCTCTTTGTGGGAGGGTATCTCATCCAGGAAGAGGAGATTGAGGGAGGAACCATCATGGAATCTGAACCTCCCGATATCAATCACATCACCACCTACCATACCGTATATCTCAACTGGGGCGAGGAAGATGGAGTAGAAGTAGGTGACGATTTTACCGTCTTCCGAATAGGGAAAGGGGTAACGCATCCCGTCACCGGTGAGGACCTGGGAGTAATCCTTCGGGTATTAGGACATCTCAAAATAGAGGAAGTTCTGGCAAGGAGTTCAACGGCAGAGATCGTTGAATCTTACGAACCCATCTTCCCCGGAGACCGTTTTATGCCCACGGAGGAGTTTGAGATCCCTACGGAAGTCTCACCCCTCCCAACCTCCGATATGCTGGAAGCCACATTAGTGGCCTTTCGGGACCCCGGGGATATATCCAAACCTTTTGACATCGTTTACATTGATCTGGGGGAGGAGAGTGGGGTAATCGTCGGGGATGTCTTTGAGATCTACCGCGGAGATCGAACCATGGATGATCCCGAGACGGGTGAGCCCCGTGCGATCTCCGATTTGATCGTGGGAGAACTTCAAGTTCTCCGCCCGAAGGATGCCACCTCCTCCGCCTTCCTTACAGCCACCAACGGTTACCTGGACATCCAAATTGGGGAAACCCTTCGTCTTGTGAAACGGATTCCTGGGTAAATTGGTGATTGGTTAAATCGGTACATTGTTAACTTGTAGGGGCGTTCAATTGCACGCCCCTACAAGGTTGATGGTCTAAATTTAACCATTCGATCATTTAACTATTGAATCATCCCATGGTGAAGGTCACCATCCCACAACTTTTGGAGATGAAACAGAAGGGCGAAAAGATCGCCCTTCTGACTGCTTATGACTATCCTTTCGGCTTCTTAGAGGATGAGGTGGGGATTGAAGTCATCCTTGTGGGTGATTCTCTCGGAATGGTTGTATTGGGATATGAAAACACACTCCCTGTGACCATGGATGAGATGGTGATCCATACCCGGGCTGTCCGAAAAGCCGTAAAACGAGCACTTCTGATAGGAGATATGCCCTTCCTCTCATATCAAGTCACGACTGAGGATGCCATCCGGAATGCAGGGCGATTTATGGCAGAGGGTGGGGCAGAGGGTGTGAAGTTGGAAGGAGGGAAAGAGAGGATTGAGACCGTCCGTGCCATTCTTCGGGCTGGAATTCCGGTCATGGGACATATCGGTCTCACCCCTCAATCCGCAGCACGGTTTGGAGGATTTAAGGTCCAGGGGAAATCCGCCAAAGAGGCAAAGAACCTGATAGAGGATGCGAAAGCCCTCGAAGATTCTGGAGTATTCTCCATCATCTTAGAGTGCATTCCCAAAGAGGTGGCCCAAGTGATTACTGAAACCTTAAATATTCCCACATTCGGAATTGGATCGGGTTCATTCTGTGACGGTCAGATCTTGGTCATCCATGATATTCTGGGACTCAATGAGAAATTCTCTCCCAAATTTGTGAAACAATTTGTAAATTTAACGCCCATCATCAAGGGAGCCTTTGAAAATTATATTGCAGCAGTGAAAAAAGGGGATTTCCCCAATTCCGACCATTCCTTTAAGATGAAGGAGGGAGAATTCCAGAAATTAAAGAGAATGGTGAGAACAGAAAAGAAGCAAAGGAAAAAATAGCGATTTGAGAATTAAAGTTCATCATTCACTATTCACCATTTCAGAGTCTTCCCCATAGCCGAGACGATCCAGTCTCGGCCTTTCCCATTGACCCCTGAACTTTTCTATGGTTAAATGGTGATTCTCTTACACTTGGGTTTGGTCCGCCTTAGGCGGACAACGGAGATCCGCCTCCCTGGCCGTGGGAAGTGCGAAGAGGTTCGGGCTCGGCAGGCGGATTCGGTTTAATGGTTAAATAAAACCATATTTTATGAAAATAAAAGAGTTAGGGGAACAGGGGCTCGTAGAGCGGATTCGTAGAAGGCTCACAGCTAAAGATGATCGGATACTTGTCGGAATCGGGGATGACTGTGCGGCGATCAAACCTCCGCCCAAAGGCCTCCTCATCATGACAACAGACTCCTTCGTGGCAGGGGTTCACTTCGACACTTCCTACTTCACCTACCGTCAAATCGGGATCAAAGCCCTTGCCGCCTCTCTCTCCGATATCGCTTCTATGGGAGGGGCCCCCACAGGAGGGCTCCTCTCTCTGTTTCTTCCATCAGAAATCAGAGTAGAAGACGTGGATGAGATCATCACTGGAATTTTAGAGGTTGGGAATCGGTTCCACATGAGACTGGTGGGAGGAAATACCGTCCGATCCCCTATCCTCATCCTCTCCATGACGATTCTGGGTGAAGTCGAGAAGTCGAAATTAACCCTCCGTTCTGGAGCGAAGGTAGGAGACCTTCTCTGTGTGACAGGGGATCTGGGAAGATCTCAGGCAGGTCTCATCGCCTTAAGGAAGGACGTTCAATTGAACACCCCTACACTCGAGGCGGTCACCCGATCTCATTTAGAACCCGTTCCTCGAATCCCTGAAGCAAGAGTCCTTGTGGAATCGGTAAGAGTCCACTCGATGATTGATCTCTCCGATGGACTTTCCATCGATTTAGTCCATCTTTCCCGAGAGAGCGGAGTGGGGGCTAAGATTGAAAGAGAAAAGATCCCCATAGCCGATGAGACCCGAGCAGTTGCCAATGCCGTTGAAAAAGACCCTCTGGACTTTGCCCTCTATGGAGGGGAAGACTTTGAACTTCTTCTCACCCTTTCCAAAGTGGAAGTGGAGAAAGGGAGGAGAGCGATGGAAGAGGAGACGGGGACTCGGTTAACGGTGATTGGGGAGATCCTTCCGAAAAAAGAAGGGATCCAGTTAGTGGATCGTCAAGGAGAAATCCGCCTGATGCGGATTGAATCAGGGGGCTTTCGCCATTTTTAAATGAAGGACTTATTCACCGCAGAGACCAGCCGAGCCGGACCACCCTGCCCAACCCAACGGCCATTCGGGAGGACACAGAGAATCGAATCTGCCTCAGGCGGATTCGGTAATTGGTGATTGATAAAATTTAACCATATAACCATTTAACTATTTAACCATAGTTGACGTCCATCCAAGGGCAGTAGCAGGTTCATTGGTCCTTCCAAGAATAATCTCCTCAATCCCTCCTGCTCTGGGATAGGGGGTATAAACAGCAACCTCCTCTCCTTTCGTCTCTTCGATCAACCCAAGATCCAAAAAGGAATCCCCCGGTCCCATTAGACCGACAAGGGTTCCCCGGTTCATTGTCAATTGAGAACTGTTCTTGGGAATCTGGAGGGTAGAGGCATGTTGAAAAGTTCTCCGCCAGGCCTCCATCCGATAGGAACGCCTTGCATCCGGTGATTTTCGCCGGATCTCCACGGGAACCTGGAGACGGTGTTTCCTCCCCTTCTCCCTCTCCGAGAGCCGCTTCAATCCCTCCAGTTCAACCTGCCGTTCTAAAAAGATGTAATGGTCTGGCTGGATGACGCAAAACTTTTTCCATTTGAGGGAGAGGGCCTGAGGTCCGTGGACATAGCCTGAGGTATCTATGAGAAGGAGATCAAAGGATGGAAGGTCGGGACGATGGAAGAGGAGCCTCTCAACACCCTGAATCATTCGGAGGGGTTCCGAGCCCGGTGAGAGGGCGCCAACAAAGTAGCGGGCAAAGGGGTTGATCTCCCCTATATCCTCAATAGGGTTCTCCAAGGGACCGATCCCAATGGTTGCGGGAGGACCAATGTGGGATTGACCGATGTCCAGGTCGAAAACGCCGACACGAAGCCCCTCTTGCAAGGCAAGATTGGCAAGTTGAAGACAGAGGGAGGTCTTACCGGTGTCTGCCTCTCCCAGGAAGATCACCTTTCCTGGATCCTTCAGGATCTCTTGAGCGACTTCCCTCCATTCAATCGGAAGCTCTATACCCATTCGAATATTGAAAAAAGGAAAAGGCGTATCGCCATACGCCTTTCCGAATCCTCTATCAGCAGATTTTCTGCTGAATCCGCTTAATCCGCTGATTACTCACCCAGGATAAGGAAGTCAATCCTCCGGTTCTGAGCTCTTCCCGAATTGGTCTTGTTGCTGGCAACCGGCATAGACTCTCCAAACCCTCTGGAGGTGAGCCTCCATGCATCAATTCGTTGCTGGATCATATGGTTCAGGACGGACTGGGCTCTCTTCTGGGAGAGTTTCAAATTGTAGGCATCACTCCCCACAGAGTCGGTATGTCCCTGAATCTCTACTTTCACCCTGGGACTCTGCTGGAGCATTTCCACAGCCTCATTCAGGATGGGGTAAGACTCTGGTTTGATGGTGGCTTTACCAAACTCAAAGGTGATTCCCTTGAGGGAGAGCTTACCGCCTTTGGGCAGGAGTTCAAAATTCTGTACGAATGTCTTATCCTGTTCGATGACAATGGGAGCTGCCTGTGAGATATACCCCTCAGCCGAGATTTCTACCGTATAGGTTGCGGAAGGAAGGTCGGCAGAGTAGATACCTGTGGTGAGGTCGGAGACGGTAGGAGTCAATTCTGTTCCTGGGAAGGAAATGGTGGCTCCAACAGGGGTTCCTGTAAAACGATCCGTGACCTTTCCCGTCATCTTTCCTTTAGGGATTACCTTCCGCTTCAACTGGAAATCCACAATAATGGTCTCCCCTTCTTTGACCACCACCGCCTTCTGTCCTGTCTCATATCCTTCCTTTTCCGCTTGGATCCTCACGACACCAGGGGGCATGCTCTTCTCATACCTTCCCGAGGCGGGGTCGGCAGAGATAGGATCAAGCACCGTATCCGGCACTTCTGGGAAAGAGAGGGTGGCGCTCAGGGCGTCTCCTGTCTCGGCATCTTTCACGATCCCGACGATGATTCCAGCAGGAGGAGCCTTGGGAGGAACAATCATATCGTAATTGATGGAGAAGCCCAGATGGAAAGACCAGGTGGGTGCCGAT
Source organism: candidate division TA06 bacterium (assembly GCA_022562655.1). GTDB lineage: Bacteria > Hydrothermota > DG-26 > E44-bin18 > JADFOU01 > JADFOU01. The sequence continues at coordinate 1,084 of JADFOU010000134.1, read as the reverse complement.
CCATAGCCGGTCGTGACGTAAAAAGTGCTATCCGGAATGGCCTTATTCTCTTCCGAAACCCTGAAATCAGCCCCTAAATCAAAGTTGAACCCCCCTTTGGTGGAGAAACGGAGACCCGGGGAGATCAAGACGGGGCTCACCCCAAGAATGTCGTCCTTATCATGAATCCAACGTTTTGTTGACACTTCTATGAACGGAGCGAACTCTCCCAAACGGACTTGAGATCCAAATCCCAGGAGAAGTTGGTTGTCAATGTTTCCGGAGACGGAGAATAGTGTATCATTGCCTTGAATCAATGTATCAATACCTGAGAAATGATTGTGGATATTATAACCGATATTACTATGGAAGGAAACTGGGGATTCTCCAGGGGTTTTGAGGGAAGTCAGGAAGAGAAAACCGAAGTCAAAATCATTGGTCGTGAAAAACCGGAAGACCCCTCCCGTGTTGTCGTCAACGGCGCCCTTTGCCTTAATTCGAAAATCCCTTTGGGTCCCTATAGGAGCGGTAAAGAAGGGGTAGAGACCCAATGTCAATTTCAGATCTTCTGGTTCACTATGAATAACAGGGTAAGAGAATTTCACTCCCCCCTCTAAATCTCCAATACCGATGGACCTTCTATTTCTCCATCCCAGATATTTTTTCACAGCAGCAGAATCAAATGGAGGGGACTCATACCGGGGGGGCCTTCTACCCTCTAAATCATCATTGTCTGTGTCAATAGCATCTCCATGGAGCACCCCTCCGATGGAAGCGGAGAGATAGTCGACGATATCGTAGCCGATATTAAAATTGAAATCCCCATTCCCATAGAAGTCTGAGACAGGGATAGGTACTGTATCCGTTGTATCCTGATTGAGAAAGAATGTATCCCGTGATACATAAGAGGCCCTCATGTGGAAGTTGAAGTGTAAATCCCCTCTCGACTCAACGTCCGCAGCCAGGACCCGATAGAGTCCTTTTTGTCCCGTGATGGAGGGAGCGGCAAAACCCATTCCATGAGTCCAGAAAAAGGCTACCCCAGCTACCCAAAGAATCTGTTTCATGTTATTGAGGTGCACGTCGAAAAGCCGCCTGATGGCCA
>JADFOU010000133.1 GCA_022562655.1 candidate division TA06 bacterium | reverse complement strand
CTCTCAGGCGGGGTTATCACGCCGAAAGAAAAGTCCTTTTACACGCTTCTCAAGAAACAAATTGGCCAATGGAAGGAAGGTGCGAATCAATGGCTGGAACTAAAGGTAAAGGCCACGGTCGGAGAAGCCGTTATTATTCATGAGAAATACAAACGCAAAATTATCAAACCCGATCGCTGGACTGATGCCACCAAAGACCTGTCCGCTGAGCTTCGCGGTGAACTTTACGAGTTCTTGACGAGCAATCGAAATTACGAAACACCGGAATTGACGGAGGTTTCGATCGCTTCGCTGCTCGCCGAAGAGGGCATTGCCTACGAACTGGCGACCTACGACGACCTCTATACAGGCGAAAATGACTTCGCGGCCAAGCTCAACAAGTGTGAAGTCGTGTTCGCGTCGAGTACCTTTGTTCGGGACCTGAGCGAACTCATCCCACTTGTTCGCCGACTCAAGCGTCGCGGTAATCGTATCGTCGTGGGCGGCGCGCTAATGGGTAGCATCCATGGCGAGTGGCAAGGGCATGAGTCGATCGATGTCATTGCCGTTGGCTACGGGGAGTTCCTTGTCCCTGTGCTTGCGGACTGGATAAAGTCCGGCTTCAAGGACATCAAGGCCCCGGCGACCGGCCGAATCGAAATAAAGCAACACAGTGCATTTGTTTTTAGCGGCTCACCGATGTCCCTCTCTCTCGATTTCATAAAAAAACCGGATTGGCGACGCTCGGAGTCCGATCACGCCACACGCTATGAGATGATCAACTACGAAAGTGTTCGTGGCTGCCCGTATCGGTGTGCTTTCTGCAACTACCCCTACCTTTTCGCCGATAAAAAATTCGTTCAACTCTTTATAAGTCCTCGATTCGGATCGCTGGTCATAGAGGGCAACTTTCACCATTCCCTTTACCACGCAGAAGTGGTCGGTCTGTTTCTTGTGGTAGTGCCATCCCTTCACCACTCCCGGATAGACCACTGTCAAATAGAGCTGGCCAAATTGTCGGAAGAGTTCATCATCCGAGCGGAGGATTTCCATCAAGAAGCCTCGTTCATCCGAAATGACCTTCAACTTATTAATCTTTACCCCTTCGATCATAACGTCGGTTAAATAGTGAATGGTTAAATGGTTAAATCCTGACCTGTCGTCAGGACAGGTTTAACCGATTACCAATAACCAATTACCATTTTTGTAAGTCATTGTCAACCATGAATCAGCCAGTTTAGATAATCTTCTAAGAATCCTATCCCTTCCTTTAGATTCGCAGTGAGGATCCTTCCCTTTCCAACTTTCTCCCCTTTCAACCCGATTGGGTCAGGATTCTTATCATGGAGAAGCACTTTTCCTCCTTCTTGAAGATATTGAACCAAGAGCGAATGAGAAGACCGGGTATTACAGATTACAGACTTCAAATCTTTCGAACTTGTATCCAGGAGAATGAGGGTTTTATATCTTTTCAAGATTGTCAGAGTGATTCTTTTCGGATTCATCTGATAGTATTCGTAATCTAAAAAGTGAAGCCTCTCGCTCAGCCCCCTTGCCATCTCCCCGTTTTCCATACTGACAATGAGGCAATCCCCACCCCCATAGATGGAGCGAGTTTTGAAAGTACGATGTGCAGAATTTCTCCTCCACAATTCGTCTTTTCGAATTTCGAATTTCGAATTTTCCATTCCCTGAAGGGGGAGGTAGCAAAAATCCACAATCCGGTCTGTTTCCGTTTTGATTTCAAATGCGGTCATTTGTTCTATAGACTGAAAGATTGGAGTATAAGAAGTTTGGATTGATTCTTGTGTAAAACGAAATGGGAATTCCACTATCCCCATGCCTCTTGGGGGAATTACAGGAAGTTGGAAGATTGAATCCGGAAACTGTACTTTTGAATCAAGAATCGTGAGGGGGCGGACGGTTCCTTTCTGGATCGATTTCCTTCCCCGATTTTCTACGATCACCTTCACCTTCCCATCATTGAGAATGATTCTCGTTGTTAGATTCTGGTTCATTTTCGAAAGGGCAGTGGCGCCGGCGATGAGCCATTCCTCTTTCGAATGGGGTTCAATTCTTCCCCAGTTTCCACGGGTCAGGTCGTGCCAGAAGAGCCCTCGCACTTGAGTATTTGAAATTCCTTGGAGGGCACCCGTAAGTCGTTGGGTGAAGATTGCTGGAGCAGGATAGTCTTCATCCTTTCCAATCAGAGAGGCATCAACCATCTCTCCCACCAACAAGTTCAATCCTTCATCTCCTCGAAGATATTTGGACCATAGGTCCAGGATAGCCTTCCACCTGGGGAGATCTGATTCATAGAGCATCACGGCGATGAGATCAGCCCCGGCGTCGTGAAACATGATGGGGTCCTGACCATGATCATGCCCCTTATCCCATCCCAAAAGGAAAATGAAGATCGGTTTGTGGGGATTGGCTTTTCGAAGGATTTCCGAAAGGACCGTCGAACTTTTATGGGCAAGCCACCACTCCCATTTCTGACGGATCGGGGAAGAATTAGAGGTCTGCGAAGCAGAATCAACGGCTTTGACCTGCTCTCCCAGCCATCGCATCTTCTCATACCGATTGAGCCTCTTCCATTGAGGCGGGACCTCGATCTGCATTGAGTCAACGAACTCCTCTGCCATCTCCAGTCCTCCCCGACCGGGTCGGATGTAATCGATACCAATGAAGTCCACTCGGGCATCTTCATCGAGGCGGCGAACGAGTTGGACAATATCCTGGAGTCTTTTCTCATCCAAGAGGGAAATATGATGGTCACGAAAGAGCCTCCCCTCTTTATACCGCCAGGTGTGCTTGTACCCGAGGGAATTTGGCCAAGATCCCCACAAAAGATAGCCGCCGATCCATGCCCCAAACATCAACCCCGCTCGGTGGGTCTCTTCTGCGAGTCGCGGATAGATTTTAAGGTTGGTCTCAAACCAGGGAGCCTCCGGGGAGACCTCTCCTTCTATGGTCCAGCCCACGGAGTAGAAGATTCCTTGAGCCCCTAAAAAATCAGCCCATCGTGTGAAATTCCTCCAGTCCGACCTCCCCCCCATCGGATCCATAATGGGGAGATGGGTCAAGTCCATAAGGGTCTCGATGGTCATAACCGAAAATCCTTGGGGAAACTCATAGGCTTTCCTACCCCGAATTTCGAAGGAGGACCGATTGACCAGAACTCCCTGATAATCTGGGATCTTCACCGTGACTTCTACGATATAGATTCCTGGTCTTGGGTTCCAGGGAAGAGGCCAAAACCCTGTATACACATTCTTTTCTGGATCATAGTGAAACCCGATTCGGGCTTCTCCTCCTACTCCCTCTACGACCTTCCCTTCGTAAGTCACCCTACCCTTCACCTCTATCTCCGTTCCCCAAATTCCTCCCAACCCCACACTGATCTCCACCAGTTCATATCGCAAATAATCGGGTTTTGATGTTGTGAGGGAGAAGGTGAAACCCTCGCTCAGGGAGGGAATGAATGATGAAAAGAGAAAAATTGCAACCACAAGGTACCACCCGAATCGGGTGGAAATCTGTGAGATCCCTGGCCTGTCGCCAGGACAAGGCTCGTACTTATTCATTTGACTTCAAAGGTTTGAAGTTCCTCTACGAAAGTCCCCCCGATCTCTTCTCGCATGACCAATCCGACATCGGGGGCATAAGTTTCATAACTCTGAACCCTCAAGGTATCACATGAAACATTGCAGGTATCGCCTTCAAAAGGGGAACAGGTAATCTCCAAAACATTGATCCTCACTTTATAGCATTCTTCAAAAGTTCCGGCAGGGACGGTAACGGTGACAATTGAATCGACTACTCCCTCAAGCATGACCTCTCGACAGATTGTATCTCCGAACACGATCGTTTCGTTTTCAAAGTTATTCACCCATTGATTTCCCAGAACCAAGGGAAGCTCAAGGTGGGGCCTCCATCTCTTTTCAATCTCAAACTCCTGATTGTTCACAAAGCGGGTTTCCACCACATACCGATCCACCCCTTCCGGTCCCTTCCACCAGAACTCATCTTCCACATTCGAGTTGTCCTCAACGACAAAACAGGAGCGACCTCCAACGACAGCAGTACCCGTTACCTCCACAATCTTTGTTGTACCATCCCCTTGGAGATAGACCCATCGATTTCCGATGGTCTCAATGGGGACATAATTCGACACCATTCGGAAGACCATGGGGTTCTTTCCACACCCAGAGAGGATAATGAAAAGGAGAGTAGCAGTCTCCAGTAGAAGTGGCAGTCTTCTCCTGCCAACGGGTCCTGCGCTCCGTCGCCGAAGCTTTGGAGCGTAGGTGACTGACTGCCACCCAATTCGTTTACAGCTATTTTTCATTGAAATTGTACCAGATCCGAAGACCGAAGGATACTACGTCCCCTGGCTGTTGTGAAAGGATTCGATGAAAGATGAGTAGTCCCTCCAGATCCAGTCCGCCTACGGCAGATCCGAAAGGGAGACTGACCCCCCCTTCTCCAGAGAGAAAGGGTCCACTCCCCTTCTCCCTTCCTGTTTGGAAAGAACGATTGATCCAATCCCAACCTAAACCACCTGAGATGAGAAGGGAAATTTTTTCTCTTGTTGTGGAAGTTTTATAGAGAGCAGAAAGCCCTGCGGAGAGGAGATTCACCTCCACTCCTTCCCTCTTGCCTTTTAAGGGGAAAATTCTTAAGCCTCCCTGTATTCGAAGACCAGAACGGACATTCCTTCCCCCAACGACCTCCAGTCGGGGTCCTCCCTTCAAATCCCTTCCTAGACCCCCTGCAGGAAGGGCAACCCCTACTCCTCCCCCAATCCCCCATTCCCCTCCAAAACCCTCTTTTGTTAGAAGAAGACAACAAATGCCGATTCCCAGATTCCAAATTAGAAACTTGTTTGGGAATATGAATTTCGGATTTATGATTTTTCTTACTGGAAGGGATTTTCTCATCGGAAAGAGAGTACCAACTTAGAGGAATTCAAGAAGAGGCAGCTTGACTTTGGGGTTGAGTGGGGCTTTCTCCCGTCATCTCCTTCAGTTCTTCCTGATTGTTGGATTTGGCAAGGGCTTCCGGGAGGGAGATGACCTTCTTCTTCACGAGACTCAAAAGGGACATATTGAGGGTCATCATCCCTTCTTTCGTCCGGGTCTGAAGGATGGAGGTGAGTTGATGGGTCTTGGATTCCCGGATTAGATTTCGCACAGCCGCTGTAGCAACCATCACCTCCGGTGCGGGGATGAGTCCTTTTCCATCCGCTTTCCTCACGAGTACCTGGGAGATCACCCCGACTAAGTTAGAGGAGAGCTGGAGGCGAACCTGCCTCTGCTGATGCTGGGGAAAGACATCTATAATCCGGTCCACGGTTTGGACCGCATCTATCGTATGGAGGGAGGAGAGGACGAGGTGACCTGTTTCAGCGGCTGTAATAGCCAGTTGAATCGTTTCCAGGTCTCGCATCTCGCCCACCACGATTACATCTGGATCCTGTCGGAGGACATATTTGAGGGCGTTGACAAAAGATTTTGTATCTCGTCCTACCTCCCGCTGGTTTATAAGGGCTTTTTTATCTTCATAGATGAACTCGATGGGATCGGTCTCGACCTTGTTGCCCTCTTCGTCTTCAAAGATCCATCTATACTTGAAGCCGGCCCCGTTGGGGATGAAGAGGCTGCCCGCACCGCCGCGGGTCTGAAGGACGTACTCAGCCCTCATCGGATCTCCCTCGATAAGGATCGCGGGTTCTCGGCGGGTTATGTCCCGTCCGATTATTCCGAAGGAGGCAGTGACGTTATCAACCGGACGCGTGCTGTGAAATCGATGGATAGGGTGAGAGTTTCTGGGAAATCGACCTCGTGACGGTTGTCGATCTCTGTTATCCACTCCTCTGCCCCCGCGGGAAGGACCGCGGATGCCGAGAGAATAGTTGCGGCTATACCTGCCGCCAATATGAATCTGAGTCGAGGCATGAAGGTGACTTACACCCGGTCAGTGCAAGTTAGATCGTATCACAGTGCGCCTTGGAGACGTTACTCTCCGGGCATCCTGAATCCGCTGGCTCCCTCCTGCACGAAGTACTCAAGCATGGCCACACCGAGACGGGTGGCTTCGTCCAG
>JADFOU010000132.1 GCA_022562655.1 candidate division TA06 bacterium | reverse complement strand
AAAACATCGTGCTGGGTCTTGAAATGGAAGGATATGGGATTATCTTTGTTACAGAGGATCTGGCTACGGGGATGCAAGAGACTCTGGCGGAATTTAGGGAAAAAACCCTCCCGACCCTCATCCCCATCCCCTCTAGCCTGGGAAGCACTGGTTTTGCCCTGAGGGAGATGGGGAATTTTCTTAAGAAGGCCCTGGGGTGGGATTTTCTTACAATTCAAAATGAAAAATGAAAAATTGCAGTTCAAATTCAAAATTTTAGGGTGTTCGCCCTTCCGGGTGGTTGGGCAGACATCCCGCCTTGGCGGGACCCCTACAATTTTGTCGCATCTTTGACAACCTCTGAGGGGACAGGCAAGATGCCTGTCCTACTAAAGAATGGGGGAAGGAACTCAAATATTGGGGCTGAGTGGAATTGATGGAAAAACTAAAAGAAGGAAGGATTGTTAAGGTCTCGGGACCCCTGGTGGTGGCAGAGGGGATGGCTGGGGCGAAGATGTATGATGTGGTCCGGGTGAGTGAGATGAACCTCATTGGTGAGATCATCCGTTTGGAAAGGGACATGGCAAGTATCCAGGTCTATGAGGAGACGGGAGGGATCGGACCGGGAGAACCCGTCTATCCTACGGGTGCTCCCCTCTCGGTGGAACTGGGACCGGGATTGATTGAGTCCATCTATGATGGGATACAACGTCCCTTAAATCTCATCCGTGATGCGGTGGGAGACAATATCTCCCGAGGGGTCTCCCTCCCTGCCCTTTCAAGGGAGAAGCGATGGAAGTTTACCCCCCTTCGGAAGGTGGGGGAACTGGTGAAAGGAGGGGATCATTTGGGAGAGGTGGAGGAGACCTCCATTCTTCTCCATAAGATCCTTCTTCCTCCAGGGATGGAGGGAAGAATCATTGAGATCAAAGAAGGGGAGTTCACGGTGACCGATCCCATTGTGAGGGTGGAGACGAAGGAAGGGATCGTAGAGGTCCCGATGATGCAGATCTGGCCCGTCCGGAAGCTGAGACCTTATCGGGAGAAACTCTCCCCTCTCATTCCTCTCTCCACAGGTCAACGGGTGATTGACACCTTCTTTCCCATCTCGAAAGGGGGGACTGCCTGCGTTCCGGGTCCTTTTGGATCCGGGAAGACAGTGGTCCAGCACCAATTGGCCAAGTGGTCGGATGCCGATGTGATTGTCTATATTGGATGTGGTGAGCGGGGGAATGAGATGACGGATGTATTAATGGAGTTTCCTCAACTGAAAGACCCCCGTTCTGATGAACCTCTCAGCAAAAGAACCGTTCTCATCGCCAATACTTCCAATATGCCTGTCGCGGCAAGGGAGGCATCGGTCTATACAGGGATTACCATCGCTGAGTATTTCCGGGATATGGGCTATTCTGTTGCAGTGATGGCAGACTCCACATCAAGATGGGCGGAGGCGATGCGGGAGATCTCGGGACGATTGGAGGAGATGCCTGGAGAGGAGGGGTATCCGGCTTACTTGGGAGCGAGAATCGCCGCCTTTTATGAACGGGCGGGACGGGTGACCTGCTTAGGCTCCGACACAAAAGAGGGAGCTCTCTCCGTGATTGGTGCTGTCTCACCCCCCGGTGGAGACCTTTCTGATCCAGTGGTCCAAGCCACTTTACGCGTGGTAAAGGTCTTTTGGTCCTTAGAAGACCGATTGGCCTATAGGCGCCACTTCCCTGCCATCAGTTGGCTCAACAGTTACTCCCTTTATGTTGAGAATTTGGAAGAGTATCTGAAAAAGGAGGTGGCAGAGGATTTTCCAGACCTTCGGGGGGAAGCGATGAGGCTCCTGGAAGGGGAAGCGGAACTGGAAGAGATTGTCCGTCTTGTGGGAATCGACTCTCTCTCTACTTCAGATCGCCTCATTTTAGAGGTGGCTCGATCTATCCGAGAGGACTTCCTCCACCAGAATGCCTTTCATGATGAAGATACCTATACTTCCCTAAAGAAGCAGTATCGAATCCTGAAACTCATCCTTCACTTTTACGAGAGAGGGAAAGATGGATTGAAGAGAGGGGTTCCCATTCAAAAGATTGAAGAGATATCGGTTAAGGGACAGATCGCAAGGGCGAAATACATCCCGGAAGATGAACTGGAAAAGTTCGCGGAGATAGAAGGGGAGATTGATAAGGAGATGGGAAACCTGATGGCAAAGGGTTAATTTCTGAATTTTCAAAATGCAAAAAGAATACAGAACCATCGCCTCCATCGTAGGTCCCCTTCTTTTCGTGGAAGGAGTGGAAGGGGTGAAGTATGGGGAATTGGTGGGGGTGGAACTCCCTTCAGGTGAGAAAAGAAGAGGACAGGTATTGGAGGTGGAACGAGATAAGGCTCTTGTGCAGGTCTTTGAGGGAACTACCGGGATTGACATTCCGGAGACCAAGATACGGTTCCTTGCCAAAGGGCTTGAACTCCCCCTCTCCATGGATCTTTTAGGGAGGGTTTTCAGTGGATTGGGAGAACCCAAGGATGGGGGTCCAAGGATTCTTCCGGAGAGGTGGGCGGATATCAATGGAGCTCCCATCAACCCTTATGCTCGAAATTATCCCAATGAATTCATTCAGACTGGGATCTCTGCCATTGATGGGCTCAATACTTTGGTGAGGGGTCAGAAACTCCCCATCTTCTCCGGCTCTGGGTTACCCCACAACCGGCTGGCGGCTCAGATTGGTCGGCAGGCGGAGGTTTTGGGTACGGGGGAGACTTTCGCCGTTGTCTTTGCGGCTATGGGGATCACCTTTGAGGAGGCCCAGTTCTTCATCGAGGATTTTCGGAGGACAGGGGCGATTGAAAGGGCAGTTCTCTTCATCAACTTAGCCCATGAACCCACCATTGAACGCATCGCCACTCCACGAGTAGCCTTCACTGCAGCCGAATATCTTGCCTTTGCCAAGGGGATGCATGTATTGGTCATCGCCACGGATATGACCAATTACTGCGAGGCCCTTCGGGAAGTGGCGGCGGCGAGGAGGGAAATTCCCGGAAGGAGGGGATATCCCGGTTATCTTTACACCGATCTGGCGAGCATCTATGAGCGGGCCGGGAGACTGAAAGGAAAGAAAGGCTCTATCACCTTCATCCCCATCCTCACCATGCCAGAAGATGATAAGACCCACCCCATTCCAGATCTCACAGGGTATATTACAGAGGGGCAAATCATCCTCTCACGGGTTCTCCACCGGAAGAAGATCTATCCACCGGTTGACGTACTCCCTTCCCTTTCAAGACTGAAGGATAAAGGGATCGGCGAGGGGAAGACCCGAGACGACCATGCCGACCTCTTCAATCAACTCTTTGCTGCCTATGCCCGGGGAAAGGAGGCTCAGGAGCTCGCGGTTATCTTGGGGGAAGGGGCCCTCTCAGAAATGGACAGAATCTATTTCCGATTTGCTGAGGTCTTTGAGAGGCGATATGTGTCTCAAGAAGAGTTTGAAAACCGGTCGATTGAAAAGACCCTGGATCTCGGCTGGGAGCTCCTCGCCCTCTTCCCTCGGTCTGAACTGAAAAGAGTTCGGGAGGTTATCTTAGATAAGTATTTCGAAAACGGGGTGAGGAAATCTAAGGAGACGGCTTGAGGATTTACCGAGAATGGAAATTGGTTATTAGAAAATAGAAATTGGTAATGGAAAATAGAGAATGGAGATTAGTACACCATCACCCAATACCAGTTTCTCATTTCCAATTTCTATTACTAATTTCAAATCTCTAATAACTATTTTCTAATTTCCAAGAATAATGAAACTCGATGTCAACCCTACACGGATGGAGCTCTTGAGACTCAGGAGGCGAATTGGGCTCGCCCGGAGGGGGCACAAACTCCTCAAGGAGAAGGAAGAAGAATTGATGCGGAGACTCATCCCCTTGACAAAGGTTGTGAGGGAGTTGAGGAGGCGCGTAGAGGGGTTGTTGAGGGAGGCATTTCAAAAATTCCTCATCGCCAGAGGAGGGATGGATCCTGAGGTACTTGAGAGTGCTATTGTTCATTCTCAAAACCCACTACAAGTCGAAGCCACTACGGAGCCTCTTCTCAACCTTCGCCTCCCCATTTTTCGATTTACAGCGTCCAAAATTCAAGATTCAAGATTCAAACCGTCCTATGGTTTTTGGGGAACCTCTGGGGAGTTGGACACCGCCCTCGAAGAGTATACCCTTGCCCTCCAGAACCTCATCCCTCTGGCAGAGAAGGAGAAAGCCCTACAGCTTCTTGCAGGAGAATTGGAAAAGACGAGGAGAAGGGTGAGGGCCTTAGAATACCGCCTCATCCCTGATTTGGAGGAGACCACCCGATTTATCCAAATGAAACTCTCGGAGGTAGAACGGTCCAACCTCACCCGTTTGATGAAAGTGAAGGATCGGATCGACCTTGATCATCGCCAATGCCGCGAGGGTGGGGATCAGGATGCTCTCAACCAGCCGGCGCATCACGGGAGCCGCGACCGGCCTGAATAGCCAACTGAGCGGCAGAGCCAGCAGCGGGAGTCCCCAGACCAGTCGTCCGCCCCCCCCGGTCCCCCCGGCCCTTAGATGCGTTGTCGTTTTCCACCTGGATCAGACGTTGGAAGGTGCGGGCCAGGTCTTTTTGCACCAGGATCTCCCCCGTGTCCAGGGGCCGGTCACCGGGTAGGAAGATCTCTCGGGTGCTGGGCCAGGGCAGGCCGCCTCCCTCGTCGCCAACCAGGGTATCTCCGGCCCGGGACAGCGCCCGGTGCAGCGAGGCCGGTATGGGAAAGCCGCCTTCGGCGATCTCCAGCGCCGGGGTAACCATGGCGTTGATTCCCCACACTCTGGGGTTGACCACCCTGGGGCATCGGGAAGTGGGTGATACCGTCAACATTGAAACGGATATTTTTGCCCGGTATCTGGAGAAATTTTGGGACTCCGAGATGGAAGAGGACCCGAGCTTCAAGCAGCTTATTCCTTATGTCATTTTTCGGCATACTGACGAGGAAGGCCGGCAATCGGTTTTTCAATACACGCGTGGCAAAGGCCAGGGAGAGCAGCGGCTGCACAGTAAACGGAGCGTCGGCATTGGGGGCCATATTTCGTCCGAAGATGTGGCAGCCAACGAGCTGGATCCATACCAGGAAGGGATGCGGCGCGAGCTGGAAGAAGAAGTGATCATCGATACCTCGTACTCGGCGAAGTGCGTGGGCCTGATTAACGACGATCAGACCGAAGTGGGCAAAGTCCATTTGGGGGTGGTTCATCTGTTGGATGTACATTCGCCGGTGATTACACCCCGTGAGAGTGAGATTGTCGATGCCGGCTTCCATCTGGTGGACCAAATAATGGAGGACCTGGAGGGCTTTGAGAGCTGGTCTCGGATTTGCCTTGAAGCCCTTTTTGGAGAAAAATGAATAAAAAGGCTTTTTGGGCAGTCAGCAAAATATTTGATATGTAGGTAAATATGGTTCAGTTGCCGGTCTATATGGATAATCAAGCCACTACCCGGGTCGATCCCCGAGTGGTCGAGGAAATGCTGCCGTTTTTTACGGAGAGCTACGGTAATGCGGGCAGCGTAAACCATGTGTTCGGCTGGGACGCCAAAGATGCAGTCGACAAGGCCCGGCAATCGATTGCCGAGGCAATTGGCGCCACCGAGAAAGAAATTGTTTTCACCAGCGGAGCGACCGAGAGCAACAACCTGGCGATTCGTGGCGTGATCGAACGGGTGCGGCGGCGGGGCGAGCATCTGGTAAGTGTGGCGACCGAACACAAAGCGGTTCTCGATCCGCTGGCAAAGCTACAACGCCGCGATTTTGATGTAACACTGTTGGGTGTTGAGCAGAAGGGCAGCCCTTGCTCTGGTGCGATCTCGGCCCAACAGGTGGCTGAGGCGATTCGCGACGATACGGTTCTGGTAAGTGTGATGCTGGCGAATAACGAAATCGGCACGATTCATCCGCTGGCGGAAATTGGGGCTGTGTGTAAAGAGCGGGGAGTGCTGCTGCATTGCGATGCGACCCAGGCAGTTGGCAAAATACCGGTCGACGTGGATCAGTTGCAAGTCGATCTGATGAGCTTCTCGGGTCATAAGATGTATGGACCCATGGGAGTGGGGGTATTGTTTGTGCGGCGTCGCCAGCCATTA